>JAVROZ010000277.1:0-6308 GCA_032162485.1 Mycobacterium sp. | reverse complement strand
CAGCAGTTCGGCGCAGACCAGCACGGGCAACGACATAACCCTTCCGTGGTGGGCGTGAATAGCGTCTAACCACTCTGCGGTGTTTACTGCTGACATGGGGCCGATCCTCTCAGAGGGAATGCGTCGTTGACTGTGAAACTCTGGCTGGCCCAGGAGCCCGAGGCCGATCACCTGCTGGCTGAGAACCCGTTCGCGCTGCTTGTTGGGATGGTCTTAGATCAGCAGATTCCGCTCGAAGTAGCGTTCGCCGGCCCGAAGAAGATCGCCGACCGCATGGCTGCCGCTAGTCGTAATTATGTGGGTACTTCTCAGCAGGTGCCGATGGAGACCGCCTTCGCCGGGCCGAAGAAGATCGCCGATCGGATGGGCGGTATCGACGCAGCCGATATCGCCGAGTACGACCCCGACAAGTTCGCCGCACTCTGCTCGGAAAAGCCTGCCATCCACCGCTTTCCGGGATCGATGGCCAAACGCATCCAGGCGCTCGCGCAGATCATTGTGGACCGCTTCGACGGGGACGCTGCTGCCTTATGGACCGCCGGTGACCCCGACGGGAAAGAGCTGCTTCGGCGGCTCAAGGGCTTGCCGGGATTCGGCGAGCAGAAGGCCAAGATCTTTCTCGCCCTGCTCGGCAAGCAATACGGCGTGACGGCGACGGGTTGGCAGGCCGCGGCGGGTGAATTCGGCAAACCGGGCACGCACATCTCTGTCGCCGATATCGTCGATGCCGAGTCGCTCGGACGAGTGCGGTCGTATAAGAAGCAGATGAAAGCTCAGGCCCCTGCGAAAGCTAAAGGAAAGGCGGCAACGTGAAGACACACATAACGTGTCCGTGCGGCGAAGCCATTGTCGGCAAGGACGAGGATGAACTGGTCGATTTGACCCAGGCACACCTTGCCAGCGTTCATCCCGGTCTCGAGTACGACCGCGACGCGATTTTGTTCATGGCCTACTGACCGGGCTCGGTCGCTAGGGCACCACTGTCGAGCCGATGGTGGGCATGAACTGGCACTGATGGTCTTTGGTGGTGACCTGTCCGAAGATCGTCGACATGATGCTGCCCGAACCGGTTTCAACGATTGCGGTCAGCGTCGTCGGGCCCTCCGCATTGATGTCCGTGCGCGGCTTGAGGGTGGCGGTCCCGGACTTGCCGGTGGTGAGGTTGATCCAGGTGACGTTCAATGGCAGCCGCTGCACATCGGCCGGGCCGGGCGTGCCGACCGCGGTGAACACATAGGCGGTCTGGCCGGGTCCGGGACCGGGCGTCGGGATGGCAGCGGGTCCTGCCACTGATAGCGCGGTGGCCAGGGCGCTGGTGCCGTCCCCAAGGCAATTGCTGCCGATCGAGGGGTAGATGAAGTCCTGCGTCGGCGGGGCGTCAGGGCCGAACCCAGGTGGCGCGGCGGCAGGTGCTGCAGGCGGAGCCGGAGCTGGGGCTGGGGCCGGGACCGGACCGGCGGCAGGGCCCCCGGCGGGACCCGGCGCGGGCAATGCCGCAGGCGCGGGTGGGGGAGCGGCCGCGGCCGCGGGTGGGGGAGCGGCAGGGGCCGCGGGCGGGTTGGCCGCAGGGGCCGCGGGCGGGTTGGCCGGTGGAGCAGCCATCGGGGCTGCCGCGGGTGCTGGACCCGCGGCATGGCTGGGATCGACACCCGTCGGCAAATGCGACAGCGTGCCGGGCTCCACACCTGGCGGTGGTACGTGGGGCACCGGACCCGCTTCGGGCGGTGCGACGGCGGCCGCCTCCGGAGCTGCCGGCACCCGCGCCGGAACCTCCGCCGGCACCTGCGAACTCAGGTGCGGAGTGCCGACGGCGGGATTCGCCGGGTCGGCCACGAACTGGTTGACCGACGAGGCGACGTTCTTGGCTTCAGTTGGCGCCGTCGGATTGTGGGCGGCAAACGCCTGGGCCGCAGCCATGAGCAGCTGCGTCGCCTGCGCCGGATTGCCGGCCGCTTGCTGAATTATCGGACTCAACTCGGCCAGTGCTGGCAGCCCAGGGAGCTGTTGAGCAGGATTGGGCGGCGGCGGCGCCGGGTCGGCTGCCGCGCTCGGACAAAGCGCGAACGCGGCAGCCGAAGTGACGACGACTGCGGCCAAACCTTTGGACAGACTCCAAGTGCTTGCCACGGTGTTTTCTCTCCCGGTGTTGTTGGTGGTAGGTCAGCCGTCGACTACAGGGCTCAGGGCAGTGCCGCGAGCAGCGTCTGCGGTGCGCTCGGCGTGGTCGCCCCGGGGGTGGCGGGCGTCGCCGGCGCTGGTGCCAATCCCGGAATGGCCGATGTCAATCCAGGCAGTGCTGCCTGAGCCAGCCCGGGAAGCGCCGACGCCAACCCTGGAAGTGCCGCAGCGGGCGCCGCTGGGGCCGCAGCTGGTGCAGCGAGCCCAGGAATGACCGACGCCAATCCAGGAAGTGACGACGCGGGTGCCGCCGGAGCGGGTGCTGCGACGGGAGCGGTGATCCCCGGGATCGGGGTGTTCACTCCGGGTATGGACGGGACCGCGGCCGGGGCAGGTGCGGCCGGAGCCGGCGCCGGGGCTGCGAGCGCCGGAATTGGCGTGTTCACACCGGGGATGGCCGGAACTGCCGCCGGCGCGGGCGTCGCTGCGGCCGGAGCTGCAGGAGCAGTGAGGCCCGGAATCGGAGTGTTCACCCCAGGAATCGATGGAACCGTCGCGGGGGCGGTCGCGGCCGCAGGTGCGGTGGCGGCCGCAGGTGCGGTGGCCCCCGGGATCACCGAGGGAAGGTTCAACCCGCCCGGAGCGGCGGGTGCCGGGTCCGGCGCCCGCTGGACACCCTGGGGGGCCGGCGGGACGGCACCGAGCGCCGTAGCGAGGTTCTGCAGAATTTGCGGGGCGTTGGCCGCCGACGCGATCAGCTGTTGAGGAATGTTGGGTTGCGCCGGGGCAGGCGCGGGGTCGGCGTGGGCGATACCGCCCGTTAACAGCGCGGCGGACGAGCCGACCAAAACGGCGGCGGCGCGTACGTAGGTCCAAATGGTTGGCATGACTCTCCCTGGTTTGTGGATTACAGGTCCCGAGGCACGAAGCTATCCTGGTACAGGAGTGACTCAAGTGACACGTGTGGCATTTATGCGATCGTTATTGATACGTGCGGTAGCGGTGACCGCCGACCTGGGATTCGTGTCCCAGTCGTTATCCAAGGCCGCGGCGCGCGAGGTGGTCGCTACAGTCGGCACATCGGTACGACTTCGGCCGCTGCGGCGGCACAGACCCCCCGGCGGCGAAGGGCCCCGTCTACGTTGGCGGCACCGCTGCTGGCGCTCAGCATCGCGGCCCGATTCGCATGGACCTACCTGGCGCCCAACGGCGCGAACTTCGTAGACCTGCACGTCTACGTCGGCGGTGCCGCGGCGCTGAACCACCCCGGCACCCTGTACAGCTACGTCTACGCGGACCAGACGCCGGATTTCCCACTGCCGTTCACATATCCGCCCTTTGCCGCGGTGCTGTTCTACCCGCTACACGTGCTGCCGTTCGGACTGCTCGCCTTTCTGTGGCAGGTCGCGATGGTGGCGGCGCTGTACGGCGTGGTGCGGACCAGCCAGCGCCTGCTCGGCGTTGCGGCAAACCGGCGCGCCGCGATGTTCTGGACGGCGGTCACCATCTGGATCGAGCCCTTACGCAGCAACTTCGACTACGGACAGATCAACGTGTTCCTGGTGCTGGCGGCGCTGTGGGCGGTCTACACCACCCGGTGGTGGCTGTCGGGTCTGCTGATCGGGGTTGCTGCCGGTGTGAAGCTGACTCCCGCGGTCGCCGGCGTCTATCTGCTGGCGGCTCGCCGCTGGGCGGCGGCACTATTTTCGGTTGCCGTCTTCCTGTTCACCATCGGGGTGTCGCTGCTCGTGGTCGGCGATCAGGCCCGGTACTACTTCACCGACCTGCTGGGCGACGCGCACCGCGTCGGGCCCATCGCCACGTCGTTCAATCAGTCCTGGCGCGGCGCGATCTCCCGCATTCTCGGTCACGACGCCGGTTACGGGCCGCTGGTGGTAACAGCGCTCATTGTCACTTTGGTTCTCGCCGTGCTGGCCTGGCGGGCGCTCGACGAGTCCGATGCCCTGGGCAGGCTGCTGGTGGTCGAAGTGTTCGGTCTGCTGCTCTCTCCGATTTCGTGGACCCACCATTGGGTGTGGCTGGTCCCACTGATGATCTGGCTGATCCACGGGCCGCTGCGGGAGCGCCGCGGGGCGAAAATTCTGGGCTGGGGCTGGTTGGTGCTGGTGGTGATTGGCGTGCCGTGGTTGCTCAGCTTCGCGCAGCCGACCATCTGGGTGATCGGCAGGCCCTGGTTTCTGGCCTGGGCCGGGCTCACTTATGTGGCGGCGGCGATGGCGACGCTGGGCTGGATCGCATCGACGCGCCGCGCGACTCTACTGGCGCCGGAGAAGTCGTCCGTGGCTGCGAAACCAGACGATGTTGCAAACGTGGTCGCGGACGAAATTTGATCGAGTGCTCACTGGTTTGCCCTCGGGTCCGAAGTCGGGCCGGCAGAACGCAAGACCCACCGGACTACCGTCTTGATTCGGTTCGCCGGAGCCCATCGCGCCTCCAGTGAGCGTCGAGATTTCCTTTGCCTGAACGAGATTCGACCCACCCACGCTAAAGATTGCCAGATTCGGGGATGAACTCGGTGACGTATCGACCCTGCCCATCTCTACCGCGCCATCGCGGACACATACACACACCGAGCATCAACCAAAAGCGATTTCGCCGGGTGAAAGTTGCGATGTCCGCGGGCTTTAGCGGCCGACGATTTCGTTGATATCGCGTGCCATGTCGATGTCGTTTTGGGTTATGCCATCCTCGGCATGCGTCACTAACGCGAATGTCACTGTGCGCCATCGGATATCGATATCCGGGTGATGGTCCTTACTTTCCGCGTGCTCGCCCACTCGGCGTACCGCGTCAATACCGTCCAGAAACGCCGGGAACTTGATGGACCTGCGGATGGTGCCGTCGGCGCGTTCCCAGCCGTCGAGTTCGGGCAATGCGGCGTCTACTTGCTCATCAGTCAGAACAGCCATAATTCGACGGTATACCCTCACTGGCCATGACGAATCAGATCGTCGTTGCCGGAGCCATCATCAAAGGCTCGGAGGTCCTGGTGGCGCAACGCAATCGGCCACCGGAGCTCGCCGGCCGTTGGGAACTGCCCGGGGGGAAGGTCACGCCCGGCGAAACGGAAAGTGCCGCCCTGGCCCGCGAGCTGGCCGAGGAGCTGGGTGTCGAGGTCGCCGTGGGCGACCGGTTGGGCGACGATGTGGCGCTTGCCGACACGACGACCTTGCGGGCGTATCGAGTGCGCCTGCTGGGCGGCGACCCCCACCCGCGTGATCATCAGGCGCTGCGTTGGGTCACCGCCGCCGAATTGCACAGCGTCGACTGGGTGCCGGCCGATCGGGCCTGGCTGCCGGACCTGACTCAGGCCCTGCGGGTGCTTTCGGCGCGACGCGCCTGCCCGAACGAATAAAAACCTGCGCCCAGCAGCGTTACGCCTATCAAGGCCCCGATTGACTGGACTTCTGCGACATTCTTTTGCCACTGCCGACAACTATAAGCGGAAGGGCTTTGGTAAATTGCGTAGCTACAAGCGGGTTCTCCCCAGAACCCATGATTGGTCATCAGCACGCCGCTGATCAACCAGAGCACGAGAACAATTGCACCGCCTGCCAAATAGCCGCGTGCCATCGTGCGGGTCTGTCGTAGCCGCGATGTCGACACAAAGATGAGGCTGAGGCCAACAATTGCGAGAACTGCTCCGACCATCGTCGCAATTTGCGGGTCGTAGAAGGCGGTGTCCAGGACGCGCCTCCCAGCCGCCAAGAAAGCGGTGATTAGCGCGACAACCGTCAGCGCACAGCCTGCGACGGTGGTACCAATAAATTTTCGTCCTCGGCCGCCCGCCAATAGCCCAATTCCTGGTATCGCCACGATCATGAAAAGGTTTGTGAAATCTGTGCTGGAGTTCACTCCGGGCTGACCGTGCGCACGCCACCCGACGAGGGAGTTGACCAGCGAGACCGACGTCAAGGCGACACCACACAGCAGGCCGACGAATCTGCCGACATCCATGGAGAGCGGGGACGGGGCAGGCACGGGTGCCGACGGCGTCTGCACCACAGTGGCGGCAGAATGAGGGGGTTGGTTGGGGACCTGCTGGGTGCCGGGCATGGTCCGCGGACTCGGCCAGGCGGGTGGAGGCCGTAGCGGAGCTGGGGGCCGCGGGGGCGCTCCCCGGAGCGCGTGTTGGGCGGCAGCCGCAAGCTCGGCGGCGGTTTGGTAGC
>JAVROZ010000276.1:0-5757 GCA_032162485.1 Mycobacterium sp. | reverse complement strand
GATGAAGAACAGGTCCACGCCTTGGGCTCCGCAGTTGAGCACCGGCGCCAGATTCTCACGCAGGTCGGGCGACGCATCGGCCACCATCGGCCGGAAGTGAAACAGCACCACCCACACCGAGGCCACGATGCGCAGTCCCGTCAGGGCCTTGATCTCGCCCTTCATCACTCCGCTGCGCACGACGCTCTTTCCGTCCGGACCCTGCTATCTCGATCGGCTAGGTGGGCTGACCGGGCCATTCCCAGCTCCCCGACTAGCGACCGGCAGCCAGAGCAGCCTAACAGCGCCTCGCCGGGACGGTCGACAAGCCGCTTCCTTAGCAAAGAGTTAGGCGTGGCTGTCGGTCCCCTTAGGTTTTGCGGGCACCTTTAGAGGCAGGTTTGGTCGGCATGCCAACGGGAATGGGACTTTGCAATGACTATCGCTCTCACAGGGCCGGTGTGTAAGACGGTTTCTGGCATTGTCGACTGCGGTGGCGCCCAGATCCGGGCGCACTACCGTCACCTGGCGACCGTAGTGACCGTGCGTGGCGAGATCGACGCGGTCAACGTCGATCAGGTCAGCGAGTATGTCCGCCGGTTCGTTTTCGGTGACCACCCCATCGTGCTTGACCTGAGCGCACTGGATCACTTCTCCTCGGCCGGCCTCGGATTGCTGTGCGTGCTGGACGAGGAGTGCCGCGCCGCCGATGTCGAGTGGGTGGTGGTGACCAACCCCATCATCGAGGCGCTGTTCGGCGAGCCCGACGAAGTGATGTTCCCGGTGACGACATCGGTACACGGGGCGCTGCGCAACCTGGCCGACGCCATCACCTGGCGCCGCCAGGTGGTCCTGCCGCTGGTCAAGAAGTCGGCCTAGCCGGGCGACGATGCGCGCCGCTCATCGGCGCGAGGAGAAGCCAGGCAATTCGGCCTAGCCCGGCGACGATGCGCGCCGCTCATCGGCGCGAGGAGAAGCCGGGCAATTCGGCCTAGCCGGGAAAATTCGGCTTAGCGCGCCGCATCCTGGCCACACCCACGACCGCAAGAATGCCGGCGAGCGTCGCCAACAACAGCGTCAGTAGCAGCTGCTGCGGGTCGTAAACGACCGACATGGTGGTCGGCTGGCCTTCGGCGACCGGAGCGACCGCGATAACCGAACGGGTGTCGATCCAACTGAGCGCACTCGCGACCAACGCCGCGGCCGCCAAGACCAGCTCCGCGACAGACCGGAAGTCGACGTTCACAGAATCGACTCGTTGTCGTCGTCGTCGGCCTCGTCGACCACGTCAGGGACGTACGGACCCATCCGCTCCTCAATCAGCGGCGTCAGCACGTCACGAAAATGACGATGACGACGCGCCCAGGCTTGCGCGCTGCGTCCCCCGGTGAGCTTGAGACCAATGCCGTACCTGCCGCGCGGCACCCCGGCCAGTTCGCCGAGCGCCCGCGAGGACTGCCACCTGGCCAACGTCTTTCCGGACGCGACCGAGTTCTCGGCTTCGGGAAAGACCTTGACGATCTCGGACACCAGGATGGTCTCGGTGCCTTGGCGCAGCGCTTCCTCGGTCAACTCCACCGAGGTGTGGATCCGCGCCGCCTTGACCTGCACCGCCACGAATCCCGACACCAGGAACAGGAAGATCACCGGAACCAGCAGCGAGATTTGCACATGGTTGGTCCACTCGATATAGATCAGCGACGCCGCCGACAGCGGCCCCCCCAACAGCCAGTACCAGCTGGCGCCGGGTTCGTAAAACAACACCTTGTCTTCGGATTCCCCCGTTGGTGTCACGTGAGCCTCACCCCGTTGTTTGTCGCCTTGCCGGCCGGTCAAGAAAGCCAACTCGCCGCGTCGGCGGCCCAATAGGTGAGCACCAAGTCGGCCCCGGCGCGGCGGATGCTGGTCAACGACTCCAGCGCCGCCGCACGTTCGTCGATCCAATTGTTGGCTGCCGCCGCACAAATCATCGCGTACTCCCCCGAAACCTGGTAGGCCGCCACCGGCACCGGCGAGAGGTCGGCCGCAGCCGCCACAATATCGAGATACCCCATGGCGGGTTTGATCATCACGATGTCGGCGCCCTCGTCCAGATCCAGTTGAACCTCACGCAGCGCCTCCCGGACGTTGCCCGGCTCCTGTTGATAAGTGCGCCTGTCCCCCGACAGGCTCGAGCCCACCGCCTCGCGGAACGGACCGTAGAAGGCCGAGGCGAACTTGGCCGCATACGCGAGGATCACCACATCGGTGTAGCCCGCAGCGTCCAGGCCATCCCGGATCGCACCCACCTGGCCATCCATCATGCCGCTCGGTCCGACCACTTGTGCACCCGATTCCGCTTGTGCCACAGCCAGTTCCACATAGCGGATCAATGTGGCGTCGTTGTCGACGCGGCCGCGCTCGTCGAGGACGCCGCAGTGCCCGTGGTCGGTGAACTCGTCCAGGCAGGTGTCGGCCATCAACACCGTGGCATCGCCGAGGTCCTTGGTGAGGTCACGCAACGCCGCGTTGAGAATGCCGTCGGGATCGGTACCGGACGAGCCGAGAGCGTCCTTGTCCTGCGCGCGCGGCACACCGAACAGCATCAGCCCGCCCACCCCCGAATCGACCGCGGCGGCGGCGGCGCTGCGCAGGGAATCGCGGGTGTGCTGGACCACTCCCGGCATAGAAGAGATCGGCCGCGGTTCGTCGATACCGTCGGCGACGAACATCGGCAGCACCAAATGCCTTGACTCCAAAGAGGTTTGCGCCACCATGCGGCGCAGAGCCGGGGTGGAGCGGAGCCGACGCGGTCGGTGCCGCGGATAGAATCCCGCACTCATCGCGCGACTTCGTGGCCGCGAGCGTCCGCAAAATGCCAGGACCAACGGCGTGTCGATGTACAGACGCGCGCGCTCGCCAGTTTGGCGGCCGAGGCCACTACCGCCTGCGGCTCTTCTTGCGCGGCGGGGGCAGTGCGCCTTCGGCGCGCAACCGAGCGGCGTGTTCGGCCAGTGCGTCGACCAACGGGCCGACTGCGGCGGTCTCAGGCTGGACATCCACCCGCAAGCCGAACTCGGCGGCGGTCTCGGCGGTCTTGGGGCCGATGCAGGCGATGATGGTCCGCGCGTGCGGTTTACCGGCAATGCCGACCAGGTTGCGCACGGTGGAGCTGGAGGTGAAGCAGACCGCGTCGAATCCGCCTGTCTTGATCATCTCGCGGGTGGACGCCGGCGGTGGGGCAGCCCGCACCGTCCGGTAGGCGGTCACATCCTCGATCTCCCAACCGCGCTCGCGCAGGCCCTCGGCCAGCGTTTCGGTGGCGATGTCGGCACGCGGCAGCAGCACCCGGTTTACCGGGTCGAAAATGCTGTCATAGGGCGGGAATTCGTCCAACAACCCCATCGAGGACTGCTCACCGGAGGGCACCAGCTCGGGGCTGATCCCGAACGCACGCACCCGGTCAGCCGTCGACTCGCCGACGCAGGCGATCTTCACGCCGGAGAACGCACGCGCGTCCAGACCGAATTCGCCGAACTTCTCCCACACCGCGCGCACCGCGTTGGTGGAGGTGAACACGACCCACTGGAACCGGCCGTCGACCAAGCCCTTGACGGCGCGTTCCATCTGCGCGGGGCTACGCGGCGGCTCGACGGCGATGGTCGGCACCTCGATGGGCAGCGCACCGTAGGAAGTCAGCCGTTCGCTCATCTCGCCGGCCTGGTCCTTGGTGCGCGGCACCAGCACGGTCCAGCCGTACAGGGCCCTGCTCTCCCACCAGTTCAGCTTGGCCCGGCTGGTCACCGTCTTGCCGATGGTCACCACCAGCGGCCCGGTCAGTGGACCGGCCGAGTCGGCGCCGCCGCCCAGGACGGCCGGGTCGGTCAGGCCCAGCAGCGTGGTCTCGACCGAACGCTGTTGACAGGTGGTGCCCTGCGCGGTCACCACACACGGTGTGGAGTCGGCCAGCTCGTGCTCGATCAGTGTGCGCGCCGCCTCGGCCAGATGCGATGCGGTGGCCTGCAGGATCAGCGGTCCGGGTGCGGCGGCCAGCGCCTCCCAGTCCACGTCACCACGCACGTCGGCGACGGTGTGCGAAGAACCAAGCGGCAACCCGGCGTAGGTCGGCACCGCGTTGGTGGGGGCCAGGCCGGGAACGATTTCGACGTGCAGGTGGGTGCGGGCGACCGCATTCACCTCGGTGATGACCGCGTCCACCGACAGCGGGTCGCCGGCCACCAGCCTCACCACGTCGACACCCGACCGGGCCTCGGCGGTCAGCGTCTTCGCGACCTCGGCGGGATCACCGAGCGCCGGACGGATGTCGGGACCACTGGTCACCACCGCGGTCGGGGCTTCCCCGTTCGAGGATGCCGCGGACGCGGCGTCCGTACTCCCAGGCGCCGGTTCGGCGGGAGCCGGGCCGGACACCGGGGGCAGGTCCTTCCCGATCAACGCGAGCACCGGCTCGGGTACGTCGGGGTCGGTGAATACCAGTGCGGCATTGGCCAGCACAGTGGCAGCCCGGGTGGTCAGTAGACCGGGGTCGCCTGGACCGGAGCCCACGAAAGTGATGTGGCCCGGTGTCGGCTTACGCCCTCGCGTCATCGTTGTCGCTCCCAAGTCTCTTTCAACGTCCTTGCGCGGGGTCTTCCCGCGCCTCCCACATCAACTCACGGGCGCCCAGTTCGAACAGCTCCGCGGCGACCGAGAGCCCCAGCTCCCGTGCCCGATCGGTGCTGCCGATACCGGACGCACGGATCACGTCCGATCCGTCGAGTGCCGCCACACAACCGCGCAGCGACAGCTCTTCGAAGACCCGCCCCTCCTCATCGATGGACTCGACCACTTCCGCGATCGCACCCACCGGTGCGGAACAACCCGCCTCCAGTTCGGCGAGCAGGGATCGCTCCGCAGTGACCGCCACCCGCGTGTCGGCATGGTCCAACTCCGCCAACACCGCGGCCAACCGGGTGTCCCCGGATCGGCACTCGACGGCGAGAGCGCCCTGAGCAGGCGCTGGCAACATTTGCACCGGCTCCAGCGTCTCGGTGACGTCGTCGAGCCGACCTATTCGGGCCAGACCGGCCCGGGCCACCACGACGGCGTCAAGATCACCACTACTTACCCTGTTCAACCTGGTATCTAGGTTGCCTCGTAGGGGGCGGATTTCCAAACCGAGACCCAATGCTCTAAGCTGTGCCGCCCGTCGCGGCGAGGACGTGCCCACCAGCGAACCCGTCGGCAACTCCCCGAGCACCAGGCCGTCGCGGGCTACAAGTGCATCCCGTGGGTCATTCCGTGGCGGTATGGCCGCGATGGTGAAGCGGGGGTCGTTGGCGGTTGGCAAATCTTTGTGCGAGTGCACAGCCACGTCGACGCGGCCGTCCTGGATGGCCTCCCGCAGCGCGGTGGTGAAGACCCCGACGCCGAGCGTTTCGATCGGTGCCGACGATTGGTCGCCCACTGTGGCAATTGTCACCAACTCGGCGGGATGGCCGTTGGCGATCAACGCGTCTCTGATGGTCGCGGCCTGGGTGGTGGCCAGCAAGCTGCCCCGAGTGCCTATCCGAATCACATGCGCCAATCAGGACTCGGTGGAATTGTTAGGGGCGGACTGCTGAATACTCTCGAATCCGCTTGATAAGACTGGTAATTCACCAGCGGCGACCGCATCGACAGCGGTCTGGTCCAGTTCGAAGAGTTCGCGCAGCGCCTCGGCGTAGCTGTCGCCGCCGGGGGCACTGGCGAGCTGCTTGATCCGCACCGTGGGCGCGTGCAGCAGCTTGTCGACCACCC
>JAVROZ010000275.1:0-2822 GCA_032162485.1 Mycobacterium sp. | reverse complement strand
CTGCAGGGACTCCCCGGGCTCCACCCGCACCACGGCAAGGGCGGCCGGAACGCTGGCCGTCGATCCGGCCGATTCCCCGTTGAAGGCGCTGCCGAAGTTCGCCATCACTCCGAGCCACACGGTGATGATGCCGGCGAGTAAGGCCAGCCCTACCGTGGTGGCCACGGTGACGGATCGCCTCCCGTGCGCAGCGGTCGACATCCTGACGCCGGTGCCGTAGTAGCGGACGGGCGCACGCCCGGGGCGAGACGGGCCCGGCCTGCTCGACCGGTACTGCCCGGAGCGGTAGTAAGGCAACTCGCTGATCTGCCTGTTGACGGGCCTGTTCACCAGTCGCTGCGCGTTGGTGCGCTGCGGGGCCGCGTAGATGAGTGCCATGCCGTTCCCTCTCCGGTCGAACTACTATTTATCGCTCAGGTGTTCGACACTAGTCGCTCACGTGTTCGAGATCGAACATCTGAGCGACGCGTGTCGTCGAGCAAAACGGTAGACCTCTGCACTGACAAGCTTTTGCCGGTGCAACCAGCTGGGTAATTTTCGAATACCCGATTCGTCAGAAAGTTACACTCTTGTGATTCAACAAAATTTCGCCAGATCGCCGGGGTGGTCCCACCGCCCCGACACGCCGGTCGAACACATGTTTGATTCTTGAGCCGCCTGCGGTTACATTCAGTGCCATGAACGACAGCAACGATCCCCCAGCAGCTGACCGGGCTCGTTCCGGCGGGGCGGCCCCGGCCACCCGATTGCATGCCGTTGATTCGACGCTGACCGAGCGCCAACGCACCATCCTGGAAGTCATTCGCGCGTCGGTCAGCACCCGTGGATACCCACCGAGTATCCGCGAGATAGGCGATGCCGTGGGTCTGACGTCGACCTCCTCGGTGGCCCACCAATTGCGCACGCTGGAACGCAAGGGCTACTTGCGCCGCGACGCGAATCGACCACGGGCTGTCGATGTGCGAGGCGCGGACGACGTAATGACCCCGCCGGTCACCGACGTCGCCGGTTCGGACGCGTTGCCGCAGCCCACCTACGTCCCGATCCTGGGACGCATCGCCGCCGGTGGCCCGATACTTGCCGAGGAAGCCGTAGAGGACGTCTTTCCGCTACCCCGAGAGCTGGTCGGCGAGGGGACGCTGTTCCTTCTGAAGGTGGTCGGCGAGTCGATGGTCGAAGCCGCCATCTGCGATGGCGACTGGGTGGTGGTGCGGCAACAGAACGTTGCCGACAACGGCGACATCGTGGCGGCCATGATCGACGGCGAAGCCACCGTCAAGACCTTCAAGCGGGCCGGCGGTCAGGTGTGGCTGATGCCGCACAACCCAGCGTTCGACCCGATACCGGGCAATGACGCGACCGTCCTCGGCAAGGTTGTCACGGTCATTCGCAAGATATGACGGCGGCCTAATCCGCTCTGACAAACCCGTTGGCTTGTGCGACTTCCTCGTTGGCGAACCAGATTTCGGCCAGGGTGTCGTCATAGAGCGCGCTGTTGGGCGTGTAGAACAAACCGAACCGGGCACTGGCCTTGATGGGATAGCCGTCCGGGGCCCGGTATGGGTCATCGGCGAGCGGCAAGTGGATCGTTGGGCGGGCTACCGGGCTCTCCACAGCCGGCGGCGCCTCGGCCTCCGGTGCGGCGGCATACGCTGCCGCGGCCGCTACTGCCGCATATCCCGCGGGGTCCGCGGCGGCATGCCGTCCCGGACGCACCTCATCCCCCGGGTCGGCATCCGGAGATGCCGCGTCGGGCAACTCGTCGTCCGTCGCAACATCGAGCGGGTAGAAGATATCGGGGAATTCACCGTCCGGGTGGGGTTCGGGGACGTCAACCTGCGGCACCGGGGGTTCGGGCACGTCGATCTGTGGCACCGAGACCTCTGGCGCGAATGCTTCGGGCGAAACCGTCTCCGCAACGTCGGGCTCGAGATCGAGGGGTTCGCCGAAGGCCGCACGAGTCACGATCGGCGTGGGGGCGGTGTCCACCCTGTCTTGGTCCTCATCCTCGTCGAACTCGTCGTATTCGAAGTCCTCGTGGACATCGGCGTCCTCGTCTGCATCGTCGGAATAGTCGTCGGGGTAGGCACCGCCACGATGGTCATCGACCTCGCTGCCCAGAGCAGGCTCGCCAACAACGGCCCCGTCGGCCTCCGCAACTCTGGACCAGCTGACCCGCCCCCCCGAGCCGGGATCGGGCGACGGAAGCTGCTCGGGATGCTGCTCGAGTGGCGGGAAGCGCTCAGAGCCGTAGTCGACGTCGTCGTGCTGCCAGTGCCCGTCGGGACCGGCGTCGAACGCGGCGGCCACGTCTTGGCCCCGATCGAGTTCGTAGGCCGGAGCGTCGCGGCCGGCGCGGCGCCGGCGAAGGCCCGCCACTACCAGCACGAACATCACGATGAGCAGCAGCACCGGGACGGCAGCTGCCAGCCACCACCATTGAAAGCTGAATTTCTTGCCGGGCGGCGGCGATGCGGAATTACTGGGTTGGTTCTGTCCGGAGACCTGCAGACCGGACAGCAGCGGCGCCAGGTTCGCCGGATCAGTGGTGAAGGTGTTCTTGGCGCGATTCCACGAGATCTTGCCGCCGGTGAACTTCTGCGACACCACGTCGCCATCCACGGTTTGGTCAGCGACCGGCGCGCCGAGTTTCCCGGTGGCGCCTTTGAGCTTGTCCCAGGCGGCCTTCATGGCTCCCCGCACGACAAACGCGCCGTGGTCCGGGGTCCAGAAGATCACCGGCTTGTCGGAAGCCGAGAACGTGGCGATTCGGCTGGCCGGCGTGATACCCCCGTCGGCCTCATTGGCAACGGGAAAGCCCA
>JAVROZ010000274.1:0-4070 GCA_032162485.1 Mycobacterium sp. | reverse complement strand
GAAGACATCGGTTATCGGGCCGCCATGACCTCGTTGGCCCGCGGCCGGGTACACATCGCCGCGCTCGCCGTGGGCGCCGCGCAGCGCGCACTGGACGAATCCGTGACTTACGCCGCGACCGCAACCCAGGGCGGCCAGCCGATCGGGAACTTCCAGTTGGTGCAGGCGATGCTCGCCGACCAGCAGACCGGTGTACTGGCCGGACGGGCCCTGGTGCGCGACACCGCACGGCAGTGGGTCGCCGGCTCCGACCGGCGGATCGCGCCCTCGGCGGCAAAGCTGTTCTGTACCGAAATGGCAGGCAAGGTCGCCGATCTCGCGGTGCAGATCCATGGTGGCAGCGGGTACATGCGGGGGGTTCCGGTCGAACGAATCTACCGGGATGTTCGCTTGCTGCGGTTGTACGAAGGCACCAGCGAGATTCAGCAGCTGATCATCGGATCCAACCTGGTCAAGGCGGCGCAGCGCTAGACAACAAGCTGGCCGGCGATCCAGGGCTCCGCCGCGCCTGACTCTCCTCAGCCGATCAGGTCTAGCGTCCCCAAGTCGCGAATCGCCCCGCAACCCCGCCGCAGCATGGTCAACACCATGTCGTCGCCTCGTTCGGTGGCGGTGGCGAAGGCGAATCCCAACGCCGAGATCAGCACTGTGTGCGGCATCCCGAGCCGGTAATCGCGCCAGCATGTTTCGCTGTCGTAGTCGGTGACGCCGTGTCCCAACAGTGCCTGGCGGTAGTCCTCGACTAGGTCTGCTTCGATGGTCGCGCGCAGTTCGGAATCGAGGCTGGTTGCCGTGAAGTAGGCCAGATCCCTTGCCGGAAGCCCGATGCCGAGCGTCTGCCAGTCCACCACGCTCACCCGGGTGCGGTCGGGATCGAACAACAGGTTGTCCAGGCGGTAGTCGCCGTGGAGCAGAGCGAACCGGTCCCGTTCGCTGAGCAACCAAGGCGTCACCAAAGCCATCGTCGCAGAGAATGTTTCGCGATCCTCTGGCGCCATTCGGTCACCGAGTTTGTCCAGCGTGATTTCGGCGCTCATCAGCGCCACGTCCCCGAGTCCCTTCGCGGAATCCTCGTCCGGCCGTCCGAAGGCGATGCCGGGCAGATCCAACCACACCGGATCGCACCAGCTCGGGCCGTGCAAGCCGGCCAGCGCCCTTACCGTCAGCCGCGCCTCCTGCTCTCCGCAGCCCGCCAGCTGATCTCCTTGTACCGCGGGCGCTTGATCCGCCAGCAACAGCGCGTATTCCATTGCATCATCGGTGATCTCGCAGTAGAAGCACTCCGGTGTCGGCACCGCTACCCGATCCGCCACCGAGGTGTAAAACGCGCATTCGCTGCGGTAGCCGAAGACGACACGGTCACGCACTGCGTCGTCCTGGGCCGGCAGCTTGATCACGAAGGTTCGCGGGAGTCCACCCGGATCGGTCCCGTACGTAGCGGTCACCCGGTAAGTGGCCCCCGTTTGTCCGGTGCCTATCGCCACCACGTCGGCCTGCGCCACCTCGACTGGTGTGCCGCGGCAGCTCAGCACCGTCGACAGCCACTGGGCCGTCACATCGGCGGGATACCGCGGGATCGCCAATACGGCACTCATCGCACAACTGTAAGGCATACGGCATCAACTTCCGGCCGGGGCCTTGCGGGCTCTTCTACCGGACCCTAGTCGGCGAGGATCCGCCAGTCGGCAGCTTCGTGCTGCTGACGCCAGAACTCGCTGAAACGCCCACCTGCGGCGAGCAATTCGTCGACTCCGCCATCCTCGACCACCCGGCCGCTCTCCACGAACAGCACGCGGTCGGCATGACGAATACTGGCCAACCGGTGGGCCACGATGACCCGGGTGTGTGCCTGCGGATCGGCGGTTAGAGCCTCCACGACCGCCACCTCGTTCTCGTTGTCCAGCGCACTGGTTGCCTCGTCGACCAGCAGTGCCGGCGCGCCCTTCAGCAGGGCACGGGCGATGCTGACCCGTTGGCGTTCGCCGCCGGACAGCGCCGAGCCGCCTTCACCGACCACGGTGTCCACCCCGTCGGGAAGCCTGCCGGTGAGCTCGTCGACCCGGGCCAACCGAACGGCTCGCTCGAATCGAGCCTGGTCGGCGCTCGGGTCGCCGGCGAGCACGTTCTCGCGGATCGTGCCGTGGAAGAGGTACGGGTGTTGGAAGACGACGCTAGTTGCGCCGCGACGAGCATCGGCAGTCAATGTGGCGGCGTCGACGCCGCCGATGAGCACGCGCCCACGGGTCGGCTGGTGTAGTCCGGCGATCAGCGCCAAGACGGTGCTCTTGCCGGAACCGGATGGCCCGACAATGGCCGTCGCGGTTCCCGGCTCCAATGAGAAGCTGACGCCGTCGAGGACCGGCGTGCCGCCCGCCCCGTCGTAACTGAAGCAGACGTCGTCGAACTCAAGCCGAGGCGCCGCGGCGGCGTCACGCAGGACCTCGGTCCCGGTTTCCAACGCCGGCGCGGTGAGCACCGAACGGATGCGATCGAGTGTGGCGCGGACAGTTTCGAGCGCAGGCGCCAACTCGCTGACGGTGACGAACGGCTCCAGGTAGCGGGCCATCACCACGATCAGTGCGACTGCTTCAGGAACCGTCAGCGTCCCGCCCACAGTCAATGCCGTGGTGACACCGGCAAGCAGGATCAACGCCAATTGGCTCGCGATGCTGAACAACAGCTGCCCGGGAATCTGCATGCCCAGCAGCCGAATCGTCGCACTGTGCTGCGCGCTCAGCGCGTCGCCGACCAGACTGCGGGCCGGTTCGACGCGCCGCGCGGCACGCAACGCCTGTTGGGTTCGGGCGAACTCGATGATGCGCTCGGTCAGCGCACTGTTGGCTTCACCGGCTGCGACGTCAGCGCGGCGCGATAGCCGCACCGAGCCCCACAGCGCGCCGAGCAGCAGCGGCACGCCCGCCAGCGCGGCGGCGCCGAGTTGCCAGGAGACCGGCAACAGGACCAGCGCTATCACCGCCGGCAGCAGCACTCCGCTGAGCAGTGGCGTCAACAAGTTGACCACCAACCCGACCAGCTCGGGCCCGGTGGAGGCGATCGCCTGCCGCGCCGTTGCGGTGTTGTCGCCGCTGAACCATTCCAGCCGGACATCGGGAAGTCGGTCGGCGATGTCGTGCTGGGTGTGGTCGAGGACGGCAAATCCCAGGTCGAATCCGATCCGCGCGGTGGTGGTGTCGATCACCCAGCCGAGCACGGTCGCGGCGGTGAGCCAGCCCAGCCATGCGAGCGCGCGCTGCGGCGACTCGCCGAATAAGGCACCGACCAGGGGCACAAGCAACACCGTGCCCACCGCTCGCACCACCACGGAGACGAACGTCAGGACGGCATAAGTGAGAACTTTGCCGCGACGGTCGGCCGGCACCAGGCCTATCCAGGTGCGGATCATCGTGGCGCCCCCTGTCGCTCCAACGCCGAGACCGACACCGCGGCAGGCTGACCGGTTTCCCACAGGCGGCGGTAACGGCTGTCGGCGGCGAGCAACTCGTCGTGGGTACCGCGTTCGGCAATACGGCCGTGGTCGAGCACCACGATCTGGTCGGCGCCGGTGATGGTGTGCAGCCGATGTGCGATCACCAGCACGGTGCGGTCTCGGGTCAGCCGGTTAAGCGCCTGCTGCACCAGGTATTCCGATTCCGGGTCGGCGTACGCGGTGGCCTCGTCAAGGATCAGAATCGGTGTGTCGGCCAGGATCGCACGGGCGATGGTCAACCGCTGCTTTTCTCCGCCCGAAAGTGCCGCGCTGGCGCCCAGCACGGTGTCGTAACCCTTTGGCAGACGCAGAATGCGGTCGTGAATCTGCGCTTCGCGGGCCGCAGCCTGGACCTGCGCGATGGTGGCATCGGGTACCGCCAACGCGATGTTCTCGGCGACGGTGCCGTGTACCAGTTGGGTCTCCTGCAGAACGAAACCGACCCGCGTGTACAGCTCGTCGGCGCTCAGCGATCGAATGTCCAATCCCCCAACGCGAATTGAGCCCTCCTGGATGTCGTGGAATCGGGCCAACAACGCGGCGAGGGTCGACTTTCCGGAACCCGACGGACCGACGAGCGCGG
>JAVROZ010000273.1:0-2512 GCA_032162485.1 Mycobacterium sp. | reverse complement strand
GAATTCGACATCATGACCGACGAGATCGTGGTGTTGGAACTGCGCGACAACACTCAGGAGCGCCGATTCGGCTATGAAATCGCTTTGGACAAAGGGGCTTTGACCGCTTTCCAGTCGTGGCTGGAGTCGCGGCCGTCACCGCGCGCACGCCGCCGTAGTTCGTGAGACCTAACGAGACTTGCCGCCGCCTGGCTGCCACAGCACGTCACCCTCGGGGTTTGCGACCCGCGACAGGATGAAGAGCAGATCCGAAAGCCGGTTGAGATATTTCGCGGGCAATACGCTAACCCCTTCCGGATGCGCGTCGACCGCGGCCCACGCTGCTCGCTCGGCGCGCCGGACCACGGTGCGGGCGACGTGCAATAACGCCGATAGCGGCGAACCGCCCGGTAGCACAAAGGAATTGAGTGCCGGCAGGGCCTCGTTATAGGTGTCACACCAACCTTCGAGCCGGTCGATGTAGACCTGGGTGATGCGCAGCGGGGGATGCTCGGGGTTTTCCACCACCGGTGTCGACAGGTCCGCGCCGGCGTCGAACAGGTCGTTCTGGATCTGCCGCAGCACGTCGGCCAGTCGTTCGTCCGGACCGCCCAGGGCGACGGCGACGCCGATCGCGGAGTTGGCCTCGTCGCAATCCGCATAGGCCACCAGACGTGCGTCGGTCTTGGCGACCCGTGAGAAATCGCTCAATCCCGTCGTGCCGTCGTCACCGGTCCGGGTATATATGCGGGTCAGGTGGACTGCCATGAGCAAGACGGTACCGCGTGCCGCTGGTCGCTCGGGCCTCGTTGCGGGTCGGCCAACTGACAAGGCGATACCGCATCACTAGACTGACCCGGGTGGCAGAGCGATTCGTAGTGACCGGTGGTACCCGGTTAGCAGGCGAAGTCGCTGTTGGGGGCGCCAAGAACAGCGTGCTGAAGCTCATGGCTGCAACTCTGTTGGCCGAAGGCACCAGCACAATCACCAACTGTCCCGACATCCTTGACGTGCCGTTGATGGCCGAGGTACTGCGTGGCTTGGGCGCCACCGTCGAACTCGACGGTGATGTTGCCCGCATCACTTCACCCGACGAACCGAAGTACGACGCCGACTTCGCGGCGGTGCGCCAGTTCCGGGCCTCGGTCTGCGTGCTCGGCCCGTTGGTCGGTCGCTGCAAGAAGGCCAAGGTGGCGCTTCCGGGCGGTGACGCGATCGGATCCCGTCCGCTGGACATGCACCAGGCTGGCCTGCGGCAATTGGGCGCCACCTGCAATATCGAGCACGGTTGCGTCGTCGCGCACGCAGATACGTTGCGCGGGGCCGAGATTCAATTGGAATTCCCCTCCGTAGGGGCTACCGAGAACATCTTGATGGCCGCCGTGGTGGCAGAAGGCGTCACCACCATCCACAATGCGGCGCGCGAACCCGATGTGGTCGACCTGTGCACGATGTTGAACCAGATGGGTGCGCAGGTCGAAGGTGCCGGTTCGCCGACGATGACCATCACCGGTGTGCCGCGGTTGCACCCCACCGAGCATCGCGTCATCGGTGACCGCATCGTGGCTGCCACCTGGGGCATCGCCGCCGCGATGACCCGCGGCGATATCACGGTATCGGGAATAGATCCGTCGCATCTGCAGTTGGTCTTACATAAGTTGCACGATGCGGGTGCGACCGTCACGCAGACCGACCACAGCTTCCGGGTCGTTCAGTACGAGCGGCCAAAGGCCGTCAACATGGCGACATTGCCTTTCCCCGGGTTTCCGACCGATCTACAGCCGATGGCGATCGCGCTGGCTTCGATCGCCGACGGCACGTCGATGATCACCGAGAACGTATTCGAAGCGCGGTTCCGGTTCGTCGAAGAGATGATCCGGCTCGGCGCGGATGCGCGCACCGACGGACACCACGCGGTGGTGCGCGGTCTGCCGCAACTATCCAGTGCCCCGGTGTGGTGTTCGGACATCCGGGCCGGCGCCGGCCTGGTACTCGCGGGCCTGGTGGCCGACGGAGACACCGAGGTTCACGACGTGTTCCACATCGACCGCGGCTACCCGTTATTCGTTGAGAACCTGGGGATTTTGGGAGCTGAGATCGAGCGGGTACAGTAGCGACAGTTCAACGCCCACAGGCGCAGTCACCTTCCAAAGATGATTGAAACCGGGGCTTGACTCTCCTGCCGGATCTGTATTAAGCTGGCAGGGTTGCCCCGAAACGGGCCAAATGTAAGCAAAAAGTGTTGTTTGAGAACTCAATAGTGTGTTTGGTGTTTTGTTTGTTGTTGTTTTTTTGACTGCATTCCACACCCCCCGTGTGTGGGTGCAGTCGCTTTTATTTTGATGCCAGTTCATGGTGTCTTTTTGTTAGATCAGATTTTCTCTGATTGTGAATTCACCTCGTTATCGAGGGGTTTTTGTTTGGAGAGTTTGATTCTGGCTCAGGACGAACGCTGGCGGCGTGCTTAACACATGCAAGTCGAACGGTAAGGCCCTTCGGGGTACACGAGTGGCGAACGGGTGAGTAACACGTG
>JAVROZ010000272.1:0-7166 GCA_032162485.1 Mycobacterium sp. | reverse complement strand
AAGCGGGACTGTGCTACGACGACTGGACCCTGCGGCGACCCGAAGTGGTTGACCTGACCGGTCGCGGACCCGGCTACCGCTACCTGCGGGCAAAGGGCAACTCGATCGAGGGTGGCACCTCGGAGATACTGCGCAACGTCATCTCCGAGCGGGTGCTGGGCCTTCCCGGTGAACACCGCGTCGACAAGACCGTCGCGTGGAAGGACCTGCCCCGATGAGCGCCGCCGATTTGTTGTACTCCGACACCGAGGAGGCGTTGCGCGACAGCGTCCGGCAGTTGTTCGCAGAGCGGTGTCCGCCGGAATTGGTCGCGAAGGCTTATGACTCGCCACCGCAAGACTTTTCCGAAGTCTGGCGCACGCTCGCCCAACAGCTGGGCGTGGCGGGTTTATTGGTGCCTGAGTCGCTCGGCGGTGCCGGTGCGACTGCCCGTGAAGCTGCCGTCGTGATGGAGGAGATTGGCCGGGCCGTAGCGCCGGTGCCGTTTCTTTCCAGCGCGGTTCTGGCCACGGTCGCGCTGTTGCGTGCCAGGGAAGCGGACACCGGAACGGAGACTGCAACGTATACGCTCTCGGAGCTGGCTGCAGGAACGGCCACCGCCGCGCTCGTGGTCCCGCTGTCCACCGCCCCGTGGGATCGGATCGCGGGTGTGAGCAACAGTGACGGGCTGACCGGGCTGGTCACCAGCGTCGCGGGCGCTGCCGAAGCCGACGTGTTGGTGGTGCCGGTTGCAGGCCCGGATGGGCTTGAACTGCATACCGTTTCGCGTGACTCGGCCGGCGTGGAAGTGTCGCCGCTACTGGCCTTGGATATGACGAGACCCCTCGCCAATGTCAGTTTTTCGGGGGTCGCTTCCACGAAGATTGGTGCCGGCACGGGCGCGGTGGCCGCCGCGCTCGAGACAGGCGCGGCGTTACTGGCCTCTGAGCAACTCGGGCTGGCGCAGTGGTGTTTCGACACGACGCTGGCATACACCAAGGAGCGCAAGCAATTCGGCCGCGCCATCGGCTCATATCAGGCGATCAAACACCGGCTGACCGATTTGTGGCTGGAGGTTGGCTCCGCCACGGCGGCAGCCCGCTACGCCGCTGACACCACCGCCCGCGGCGATCAGGACGCTCCCATCGCGGCGTCCGTCGCCCAGGCCTACTGCAGCGGAACGGCCGTGCGTGCCGCCGAGGAGTGCGTCCAGCTACATGGCGGCATCGGTATGACGTGGGAATATCCCGCCCACTTGTTCCTCAAGCGCGCCAAGAGCGACCAACTGGCATTTGGCACCGCCTACCGGCACCGGTCCCGGCTTGCGGAGTTGGTCGACCTGCCGGTGACCTAGGCCGGCAGCGCCTCGCCGAAGGTCTCCGTCATCGCCGCCCAGTGCCGCTCGTCGGCGGCAGCGTCGTACGGCGGATTGTCGGGCACCGCGAAGCCGTGACCGGCCTGATACCACTCGATGCGGTGCTGCACGCCGGCCGCCGTCAGCGCCTTCGCGAGTTGCTCGGCCTGGTCGCCGGTGAACGATTGGTCATTCTCGGCGCCACCGACATACACGAAGGCGTTGATCTTGTCGGCCAAAAGGTGCGGGCTGTGCTCGTTGTCCGTAACCAGCCCGCCGCCATGGAACGACGCTGCGGCGGCGACGCGGTCCGGAAGGCGGCCGGCCAGCAACACTGAGATTCGGCCGCCCATGCAGTAGCCGCACACACCGAAGCGGTCGCCGGTGACCTCGGGACGGTCGGTCAGGTAGTCGAAGAACGCATCGGCGTCGCGGGTGACCCGATCCGGCGTGAGAGTGCCGATCATGAACATGATCCGTGCGCGCTCGTCGGCGTCGCCGAACGCGTTCGCCATGTCGAATGGTTTCCAGTCGCCCTCGCGGTAGTACACGTCGGGAAGCAGCACGGCGTAACCGAATCCGGCCAGCTTGGCCGCCATGTGGTCGAATGTCTCGCGCACACCGCCGGCGTCGGGGAACATCACGACACCGGGCCACGGACCCGTGCCGGTCGTGGCGTCGTCGGGGGTGAAGAGCGCGACGCTGCAGGAGCCGTCGGGAGTACTGACACTGTCGGTGATTTTCGGCATGGCACCCGTTCTACTCCTGATCTCTGGACGTAAGCTGGCCGCGTGCCAATTGCGACGCCGTACGAAGATCTGCTGCGTCGGGTGCTGGCGACGGGCCTCGCCAAATCCGACCGCACCGGTACCGGTACCCGAAGCTTGTTCGGCCAGCAGATCAGGTACGACCTGTCGGCTGGTTTTCCGCTACTCACCACCAAGAAGGTGCATCTCAAGTCGGTGATATATGAGTTGCTGTGGTTCCTTCGTGGCGACTCCAACGTCGGTTGGCTGCGTGAGCATGGCGTCACCATTTGGGATGAATGGGCAAGTGAAACAGGAGATCTCGGGCCGATCTATGGTGTGCAGTGGCGATCCTGGCCGACCCCGACCGGAGAGCACATCGACCAGATCAGCGCCGCACTGGATTTGCTGCGCACCGACCCGGATTCGCGGCGAATCATCGTGTCGGCGTGGAACGTCGGCGAGATTCCCCAGATGGCGCTGCCGCCGTGTCATGCGTTCTTCCAGTTCTACGTCGCCGATGGCCGGCTGAGCTGCCAGCTTTACCAGCGCAGCGCCGACCTGTTTCTCGGGGTGCCGTTCAACATCGCCAGCTACGCGCTGCTCACGCATATGATGGCCGCCCAGGCCGACCTCGCGGTCGGGGAGTTCGTCTGGACCGGCGGCGACTGCCACATCTACGACAACCACGTGGAGCAGGTCGAGCTGCAGCTCACTCGCGAGCCCCGGCCGTATCCCAAACTTGTTCTTCGGAAACGGGATTCGATCTTCGACTACGCCTACGACGACGTCGTCGTGGAGAATTACGACCCGCATCCGCCGATCAAAGCTCCCGTAGCTGTATGACGCCGATTCTTCAGGTCGGCTTGGTGTGGGCTCAGTCGACGTCCGGTGTGATCGGCCGCGGCGGCGACATTCCCTGGCGGGTGCCCGAGGATCTATCCCACTTCAAGGCGGTCACCATGGGTCACACAGTCGTCATGGGCCGGCGCACCTGGGAATCATTGCCACCCGCCGTCCGGCCGCTGCCTGGAAGGCGAAATCTCGTTCTGAGTCGCCAGGCCCACTTCGTGGCAGATGGTGCAGAGGTAGTCGGATCGTTGGCGCAGGCCCTGACGGGGCCGGACACCTGGGTGATCGGTGGCGGTGAGATCTACGCGCTGGCGTTGCCTGCGGCCACCCGCTGTGAGGTGACCGAAGTCGACATCGACTTACCGCGAGATGACGACGACGCGCTGGCCCCGGTGCTCGACGAGAGCTGGCAGGGCGAGGCGGGGGAGTGGCAGGTCAGCCGTTCAGGGCTGCGCTATCGGTTTCACAGCTACCACCGCCCATGAGCACCATGACAGCCGCGCAGGCTCGCCGCGTGGCGGTCGCCGCGCAGGGCTTCGCCGAACCGAAACCCTCCGGTGCGATCACCCGTGCTCACCTCCAGCGGCTGATCTCCCGGATCCAGGTTCTGCAGCTGGATTCGGTGTCGGTTGCAGTGCGCGCCCACTACGCGCCGGTGTTCAGTCGGCTCGGGCCCTATGACCGCGATGTGCTGGACCGCGCGGCGTGGGGCGCGCCGAGGACTCGCTTGTTCGCTGAGTACTGGGCGCACGAGGCGGCGTTGATGGCCATCGACGATTGGCCGTTGTTGCGCTGGCGGATGCGCGAGTATCGGCATGGCCGCTGGGGCAAGCACATCGTGCAGGCCAACCCGCAGCTCGCCGACGACATCGTCGCCGCTGTCACCGAACTCGGGCCCAGTACCGCCGGCCAGATCGAGGCGCATCTCGAGGCCGAGCCGCGCGCCGCCAAGGGCGCATGGTGGAATCGCAGCGACACAAAGTGGGTGGCCGAGGCACTCTTCGCCGCCGGTGTGCTCACGACCGCGAGGCGGGTGGGCTTCGCCCGGCACTATGACCTGGTGGAAAGGGTGCTGCCGCCCGAAGTCGTGGCCCGGCGGGTTGATGACGACGACGCCATCCGCCAACTCACCCTGCGTGCGGCCACCGCGCTGGGCGTGGGCACCGAAGCCGACATTCGCGACTACTTCCGGCTGTCCGCGCAGCAGGTCAAACCGGCGATCGCCGACCTGGTGGCCGCGGGGGAGGTCGAGTTGGTGACTGTTGACGGCTGGTCGGCACCGGCTTACCTGCGGGTCGGTCGTACCGTGCCGCGTCGGGACCGCGGTACCGCGCTGCTGTGCCCGTTCGATCCGCTGATCTTCTTCCGGCCCAGGGTCGAGCGGACCTTCAACTTCCGCTATCGCATCGAGATCTATACGCCCGCCGCCCAGCGCCAGTTCGGCTACTACGTGTGGCCACTGCTGCTGGACGGCGAACTGGTTGCGCGCGTGGACCTCAAGGCCGACCGGGCGGCCGACACGCTGCAGGTGGTGGGCGCGTTCGCTGAATCAGCCGTGCCGCGCACCAGGGTTGCCGCCGCGCTTGCCGGGGAACTGGAGGCGATGGCGGGATGGCTGGGGTTGAGTGGTGTCACGGTGTTCGACCGCGGTGACCTGGCCGGGGAGTTGCGCAGCGCGGGCAAGCGGGTCGACTGAATGGCGCCGCCGACACACAAGCCGATGAAGGAGCTCAAAGACACGCTGTGGAAGGCCGCCGAGAAACTGCGCGGCTCGGTGCCCGCCAACCAGTACAAGGACGTCATTCTGGGGCTGGTGTTTCTGCAATTCGCCGCAGAAGCGCACTGGGATTCCTTGGCGGACAACGCAAAATCTCCGAACATCGGCCGCCTCGTCAACGAGGCGATAGGTGCAGTCATGGCGGCCAATCCCGCGCTGACCGGTACGCTGCCGCAGCTGTATCACAACGTCGACCAGCGTCGACTCGGCGAGTTAGTCGAGCTGCTCGACAATGCTCGCTTCACCGGACCGGGCGGCCGGCGGGCGCGCGACCTGATGGGCGAGGTGTACGAGTATTTCCTCGGTTGTTTCGCGCGCACCGAAGGACGGCGTGGCGGCGAATTCTTCACCCCGCCCAGCGTCGTTCGGGCGATTGTCGAGATCCTCCAACCGGCCAACGGACGGGTGTACGACCCGTGCTGCGGCTCTGGCGGGATGTTCGTGCAGACAGAGCAATTCATCGCCGAACACGACGGCGACCACCGGCGGGTGTCGATCTACGGGCAGGAAAGCGTCGAAGAAACGTGGCGAATGGCCAGGATGAACCTCGCCGTGCACGGCATCGACGGCACCCGCCTGGTGCGCGGGGACACGTTCGTCCGTGACGAGCACGCCGGCGTGGAGATGAACTACGTGATGGCCAATCCGCCTTTTAACATTAAGGATTGGGCCCGCGATGAGAGTGACCCGCGTTGGTCCTTCGGCGTTCCCCCGGCGGGAAACGCCAATTTTGCCTGGATTCAACACATCCTGTCCAAGCTCGCGCCTCGCGGCAAGGCCGCAGTGGTGATGACCAACGGCTCAATGTCGTCAAATACGGCCGGAGAAGGTGACATTCGCGCCGGGATCGTCGACGCTGACCTGGTGTCCTGCATGGTCGCCCTGCCTACCCAGCTATTTCGAAGCACCGGAATTCCGGTGTGCCTCTGGATTTTTGACAAAGGTAAAGTGCAGCGCCGCGGACGGGTGTTGTTTATTGATGCGCGTGGCCTCGGTTACCTGGTGGATCGAGCTGAGCGGGCGCTGACGGACAACGAGATCATCAGAATCGGCGATACCTACCGCGCGTGGTATTCGAAAGATGTCGCTTACGAAGATGTTCCGGGATTCTGTAGGTCCGCGACGCTGGATGACATCAGGGCAGCTGGCTATGTGCTCACGCCTGGGCGGTACGTGGGTTCCGCCACCTTGGCCGGCGACGACGAGCCTGCCGACGAGAAGATCGCCCGATTGACCACGGATCTGCTGGTCGCGCTTGACGAATCCGCTCGGCTGGATGAGGTGGTCCGCGAACAGTTGGGGCGCGCGCGGTGGAGGTGAAGCTGGGCGATCATCTTGAGTTCCGCAGCGGACGTGGGGTGCCGACGCGTCAGGCGAACGCGTGCGTTCCCGGCTTTCCCGTCTATGGCGCCAACGGGGCCCTTGGTTACGCGACTGAACACAACACCAGCGGCCCGGTGATCGTGGTCGGCCGCGTCGGTACGTATTGCGGCAGTGTGCGCTACTGCGACTCCGACGTCTGGGTCACCGACAACGCATTCGCATGCCGAGCCAAGGATCCCGAGGAAACGCGGTACTGGTACTACGCGCTGCAAACCTGCCGGCTCAACGAGCACCGGGCCGGATCGGGTCAGCCGCTGCTCAACCAGAGCATTCTCCGCGACCTTCCGGTGCCTGCTGTCCCGGTGCGAGACCGCCATCGAATCGGTGCGCTGCTCGGCGCCGTCGACGACAAGATCGCAGCAAACGATCGGGTGATATCGGCCGCCGAGGCCTTGATGGTCTGCACCGTCGAGTCGGTCTCCGGGCACGTGTCGCTGTCCAGCTTGGCGAGTCGGTCATCGGTGTTCCTCGACGCCGGAGCGTTTGCGGACTTGGTCGCCCTCTTCAGCCTTCCGGCGTTCGACGACGGCGCAAAACCACGATGGGTCGCGGGCGGGTCCATCAGGAGTGGCAAGTTCCTGCTGTCGCAGCCATGCGTGTTGTTCGCCAAACTCAATCCCCGCATCCCCCGAATCTGGAACGTGCCGGATCTGCCGCCGGCAATGGCCTTGGCCAGCAGTGAGTTCGTCGTTCTGACGCCGACCAGCGTCTGTTCGTCGGTGCTTTGGACGGCGCTGCGGCAACCTGAGGTGTCGGAGACCTTGCAGCGGCAGGTCGTCGGGACCTCGGGGAGCCATCAGCGGATTCACCCGCGCGACCTGCTCGATGTCCGGGTACGAGACGTCCGGCGTCTGAGCCGCCACGACGCTCAGACGATCGCGAGCCTGGGTGCACTGTGCCAGGCGCGCCGCGGTGAATCTGCGCAGTTGTCGGCTTATCGCGATGCGTTGCTGCCAATGTTGATTTCGGGTCAAGTGCGAGTCGGGGACTTGTCGACCGCCGATACTCCGTCGAGTGCGTGCAATCAGGCCCACACCGAGCCTATTCGATCGATTAAATAGCTGCCCGGTTGTTG
>JAVROZ010000271.1:0-4527 GCA_032162485.1 Mycobacterium sp. | reverse complement strand
GCCCGACAGGGGTACGACCTGCACGCTTGGCTGACCACCATCGGCATCCGGCTCAGCTGGCGCTCGGATTGATCGGTTGGGCGTCAGCGCTGGCCGGGTCCACCGTCATGTGCTGTCGCACGAGTTTGCGCCAACGCCGCTGGCGGTACCGGTAAATGCCGTTCGCGACCGCCACGACGACGCCGGTGAGAACACCGGCGTCGATGTCGACGGTGTCGCTATAGCGGCAAGAATTGCCGTCGAGCGGTTCGACGTGCAGGGTGTGGTTCCACGCTCTGAGCATGCCGCCGTATTCGCGGGTTCGGATCGTTCCGGCGGCTTGATCGACGTCGACAACCTCGATGGTGTGCCGGTAGGCGGGTATCATGTGGAACGCGAAAAGCCAGCCGGTGCCGCGCTCGCCGACCCGCAGCCACTCGGTGCGTCCGGCCAGCGCGGGAAATCCGAACAGGCCCTTGCAGACGTACAGAAATGTGGCCGGGGACAGCATCGCCGGCCACACGCGGTCTGCGCTGGTTGGCAGGACAGTTTCGACGTGGACGGTGCGCACGGCCGGCTCCTCTGCTAGTTAGGTGACCCTAATTTAGCCGGTATCGGCACCGATGACTACCTGCTTCAGACCAAAACGATTTTCAGTTCCAGTCACTCGCCGGTTGTGCAGACGCGTGTGCCAGCGACTGTGCGCGCGCGGGTGCAGGCGATCGCGGAACGGCGCGGCGCCGGAACGTCCAAGCTGCTGCGTGAAGCAATTGACCAGTTTCTCGCGCGTAAGGCTGGATAAGAAGCAGCGCCAGCAAAGCGCCGCCAACGCCCAGGACAGAGCACGCGATGCGGCGCCGGGTGTGAACGATCGCGTCGCATTGAGCCGCGTAATCGCTGAGTTCATATAAAGCGCCGAAGGTGTTACGCAGATCTTGATTGACGGCGTCTTCGTGGGCGGCAACGCGATGGTCAGGATGGAACCCTATGCCGCATGCAATCGGCATCCCGCTGCGATCTACCACCTGCAGTGACAGTGGCAGTGTCAGCCCGATGAGTGACCCGAGCACCGCCGCGGCGCCTACAACCCCGAGTATCCACCTCACCGTGTAGCCCTCCGGTTCTGCAAAGCGGCTATTCGACGTATGTACCCGTGCTCAAGCTTTTTACGCCGTTAGTTAGCCGCAAAGCTGCTCGAAGAGCAGCCCGAAGTGCGCGCCGGCGCAAACTGAACGCTCATGTCGTCTTCGTGGACGATCGACTCCCTGGTGCGCCGGCTCGTCACGACAGCGGCTGACGTGGATTCCAGCAGGTCGAAGACGAGTGTGTCGTCTTACTCACCGGGTAGCTGCGCCGCGACGCGAAGATCCAATAGGGCGTCCAGATCGGCGATCGCGCGCAGTGTGTCGTTGAGATGCGTGCACGTGCTGGTGCCGACAAATTCCGCGCGGACGCGGTCGCGCAATTCGACGAGCGTCATGCCTACGACGCGCGCCGCACTTCCGATGGCACCGGGGCATTCCTGCCACGGCAGCACCCGCACCTCGGCGCTCACGGAAGTGATGGTCCGGGTCGATTTGTCGACCGTGCCGGCGACGGTGTACTCGTGCACGATCGTCTCGACGAGGTCGTCATCCATGTGGGAATCGCGAAAGTGGGCCTCAAACTCCATCGAAGCCAGCAAATCGGCGTCCACCGGCCACAAATCGAGCCGCCGGAACCTGCGCATACCGCGTGGTCGAAGTGGCAGGACATCATGCAGTCCGTCCAGCTCCGGCGCCGTCGGCCCGCGGCCCGTCGGAATGACATCGTGTCGCCGTGCATACCCGATCAACGACGCCTCGGGCGCGAAGCCTGCGCAGATCCCGGCCATCCGGTCGGCGACACCCGGCGGCATCTTCTGCTCGATGCCCAGCACGATTGCGGTGTGCTGAGTGCCGTATCCCGAAACCAGCGCCGCACCGACCCAGTCGTCGAGCAGCAGATGAAGGAGGCTGCCAGGCTGTGCTGCCGCGGGGAGCAGCTTGCCGACCTTCGAGCGAAAACCCGGGCCGACTCGACTTCCCTGCAGCGCATCGAGCCGGCTCGCCCGCTGCATCGAACCGGTGGCCCCGATCGCGCTGATATCACTGATGACGGAATCAACCAGGTGCGCATCGATGCGGATCTCCCCCAGCACCTCGACGCTGCCGCCTGCGGCTACCGCGTCGCGAGCCCGCAAATCGACTCGCGCCCGCACCGGATGAGAGCCTCGCTCCTCGTCGGGATGGGTGTCGATGGTGCTGGTGCGTCGTCGCCGACCCGCCACCAGCGGCGGCGTCGGGCGAACAACGGGCCGCCGCGGGCCGAGGATGTCCGTGACGAACGGCATGCAACGACGGTACCGGGCCTAATCGGCTCGCGGCGAAGCCCGGGCGAATCTAGGGTTTCCAGCCCGTGCTGTCGGCCCACTCCCAAGCCCGACGGTAGGCGTCACGGAACCACGGCTCCTTGGCGGTGACGTAGCGGATGAGGTCACCACCGCCGCCGACATCTGCTTCGCGCTTGACTTGCGCATAACCTTCGCGCACAACGGGATCAGCATTCAGCCAATCAACGAACAAGAGCGCGAACTGCTGATTGGGCCAGCCGGCGACGCGGATGTGCACATTGGTGGGCCGGCCGGGGTCGGCTGAGGCGTGAATGCGCTTGTGCCACAACCCCGCATCGTCGCTGTGGTCGAAGCCGGGTACGGCGCTGCGGGCATCGGTTTTTGCGGCGTCCTGGGTGATGTGCTCGAGGCGCGGGTAACCGGCCGACAGCAACGGTTCGGCGAGTTCATCAGCCACGTCCAGTGATTCGACCGTGATCTGGATATCGATGACGTCCTTGGCGTCGAACTCCGGGACCGCTGTCGACCCGATGTGGTCGACGCGCAACGCCCGGTGGCCGCAGGCGGTTTGCAACCGGTTGATGATGCGCCGCGCCTGGTCCGGCCAGGTCGGATCGGCCGGTGCCAGCCGGGCGGGCGCTCGAGCGATCTGCCGTTCGCTGAGGTTGTGCGCGAACGGCAGTATCCGGTTGTTCCACACGTCTCGGGCCCGCTGCGCCAATTCGTCCTGGCTGCCTGAGTTGTCCATCCAGATGTCGGCGACGGCGCGGCGTTGCTCGTCGTCGGCCTGCGCGGCGATGCGGGCGCGGGCATCGTCTTCGGACATGCCGCGTTGCTCCACGAGCCGCCGCAACCGGAGTTCCTCGTCGGCATGCACGATGACAACCAGTGGGAACAACGGCGCCATCCCCGACTCCACCAGCAGCGGAATGTCTTCCACGACAACAGCATCTCGCGCAACCGCCTCGATGATTTCCGCACGGCGTTTACCGACCAACGGATGCACGATGCCGTTGAGCTTCTTGCGCTGCTCGTCGTTGGCAAAAGCCTTGGCCGCCAACGCCGGCCGATCCAGGGCACCGTCAGGAAGCAGAATGTCGGCACCGAACGCGTCGACCAGCGACGCCAACCCCTCGGTGCCCGGTTCGACTACCTCGCGGGCAATGACATCCCCGTCGACGATGACTCCACCACATTGCGAGAACGTGGTGGACACCGCCGACTTCCCGGCCCCGATGCCGCCGGTCAACCCGATGCGCAGCATTACACGACCGCGGTCGACAACGGATTACGCGCTGCCGGCGAGCTTCTCCCGCAGAGCCGCCAACTGGGCGTCGCTAGCCAGCGATCCGCCCGCGGACTTCTCCGAGGAGCTGCTGCTCGACGAACCGCCTTCGCTACCGCCGTGTCCGGCTGCCTCAGCCGCCGCGAACTTCTCCATCTGCGCGGTGTGCATCTTGTGCCGGCGCTCCGCCTCGGCGTAACGGGCCTCCCACTCAGTGCGCTGGCTGTCGAAACCTTCCACCCATTCGTTGGTTTCGGGGTCGAAGCCCTCGGGGAAGATGTAGTTGCCCTGCTCGTCGTAACTGTCGGCCATGCCGTACTTGGCGGGGTCGAACTCGTCGGTGTAGTCCTCGTTGGCCTGCTTGAGCGACAACGAAATCCGGCGACGCTCCAAGTCGATGTCGATGACCTTGACCATCGCGTCGTCGCCGACGGCGACAACCTGGTCGGGCACCTCGACGTGGCGCTCAGCCAGCTCGGAGATGTGCACCAGACCTTCGATCCCCTCTTCGACGCGCACGAACGCACCGAACGGAACCAGCTTGGTGACCTTGCCGGGCACGATCTGGCCGATGGCGTGCGTGCGGGCGAAGTGCCGCCACGGGTCTTCCTGAGTTGCTTTCAGCGACAACGAAACTCGCTCGCGGTCCATGTCGACATCGAGCACCTCGACGGTGACCTCGTCGCCCACCTGCACCACCTCGGAGGGGTGGTCGATGTGCTTCCAGGACAGCTCGGAGACGTGCACCAAACCGTCGACACCACCCAGATCGACGAACGCGCCGAAGTTGACGATCGAGGAGACCACACCCTTGCGGATGGTGCCCTTCTGCAGCTGGTTGAGGAACTCGCTTCGGACCTCGGACTGGGTCTGCTCCAGCCATGCGCGGCGG
>JAVROZ010000270.1:0-6183 GCA_032162485.1 Mycobacterium sp. | reverse complement strand
CTGAACCCGAACAGCGGGCAGACTGGGAAGAGGTCAGGCAGCGGTGCCTGTCCGTGGCCGTAGCGATGCTGGAGGAGGCGAGGTGACGTTGGCTGCCGACCAGCGAAAGCCTGCGCCGGCTCCGCCGCCCCAGCAAGCGGACCCTGACCAGCCAGTCGAGTTCTGGTCGACCGCCGCGATCAACTCGGCCTTACAGGGCGGCGACATCGCCACCTGGAAGCGGATTGCCGGAGCGCTGAAGCGCGACCCGTTCGGGCGCACCGCCCGCCAGGTCGAGGAGATCCTGCGCGGTTCGCGGCCCGTTGGCATCGCCAAAGCGCTGTCGGAGGTACTCGATCGCGCCCGCACCCAACTCGAGGCCAACGAGCGCGGCGAAGTGGCCCGCCACGTGCAACTACTCATGGACCGTTCGGGCTTGGGGCACCAGGAGTTCGCGTCGCGCCTCGGCGTGGCCGCTGACGACCTCACCAGCTACCTCGACGGCAGCGTCAGCCCGTCGGCTTCACTCATGATCAGGATGCGGCGATTGTCTGACCGCTTCGTCCGGGTGAAGAACGAGCGGTCGCCCAACAACAACAACTAGCGCGAACCGATCGGCACGAAGTCGACGACCAGCCAGTCGTTGCCGCGTTTGGACAGCGTCACACGCACCGCCGGATTCGCCTGGCTGGTGGGCTGACCGGGCGCGTTCTTGGTGACCCGGATGATCACCGCCACACTGGCCGCCGACGGCCCGATCGCCTCGACACCGGCCGCCAGCGTCGCGGCCTGCACGGAGACCTTCTGCTGCACCAGTTCGGCGCTGGACTTGGCGAATTCCTCTTTGAACTTGCCCGCCCGCTCCGGCACCATCATCCCCGCCGCCCGATCGACCGATGCCGCGGGCGCCGTCGGCGAGAACGACGCGACCGCCTCCGCCAACCCGGTGGCGACCTGAGTCGCCGCGAGCGAATCCTGTTTGAAGTCCCTGTCCTTCGTCGTCCAGTGCGTGTATCCGGTCAGCACCGCCGCGCACGTGGCCGCCGCGGCCAGAAAGGCGACCGCTAACCGCAGGCCGGGCGCGTCGTCGTCGGTCCCGACGGTGACCGCGTCCCGGCGCAGCAGCCAGAAATTCAGCGCGACGCCCTGAGCGATCAGCAACACCAACGCGGTCGCGATCGCCACCCACCACCGGGGCCACGCAAGCACTGCGCCGATGCCCACCAGCGCGGTGACCGCCGCCAGCGGCGCCACAATGTCAAACGCCGCCAACCGAAATGCGTTTCTCATCGGATCGACTCCAGCTTGGAGATCAGGAGCTTGTTATCCATGTTTGAGACATCCAGGCGCAGGCTCCAGTGCACGGTCTGCGGCTTGGCGCCGACGTTCTCACTGATCGACGTCGCGACCAGCATCACCGAGTCGGTCCGGGTGGCGAACGCCGGCAGTTTCGTCGTCACCACCGGGCGTGGGGAGCCGGGCGCGGTGTCTAGGTCGCGGTGCACGGTATCGATGGCCACCGCCTCGATCTGCCCGTTGCTGTGGGTCTGCAGTTTCTCCACCACTGCGCGGTAGGGCAGCACGGCGGCGTCGAAATCGGTGTTGAGCTGTCCGACCGTCCCGTCGTGCAGCCGCCGCAGGCTGGAGTCGATATTGCCGCTGTTCATGTTGATCAGTACGTCGGTCCAATCGGTGGCCGCCTGCATCACCCGGGACAGGTAGATGCGCTCGCCGGAGTCGTCGCGATGCGCGGTCCAGATGAACCCGGCGAGCACCACCGCTGCGACAGCCAGCAGACCCAACGCGGTCGACGCGATGCCGTAGCTGGAGAAGACTCCGCCGCCGGACGTTTCTTCGTCGGCTACTTCGGCTTTGTCGGCTTCTTTGGCCGCCTTATCGGCTGTGGCCGCCTTCTCGGCTTTGCGCGCCTTCGCGTCTTTGTCCGCCTTGGAAACGGTCTTCGTAGCCACCTTCGAAGTGGCCTTCGCGGCCGGCTTCTCGGTTTCCTCCTGGTCAGGCATGGCCCGATCGTTGCACCCGAAAAGAGATGGAAGGATGGCGGGGTGACAGTTGAGGCCATCCGCTCGGGGATCGACCTGAGCCATATCGACACAGCCGCCCGCCCCCAGGATGACCTTTTCGGTCACGTGAACGGTCGCTGGCTGAGCGAATACGACATCCCTGCCGACCGCGCGACCGACGGCGCCTTCCGCACCCTTTTCGACCGGGCCGAAGAGCAGGTGCGCGACCTCATCCTGGAGGCAAGCCAGAGTCGGGCCCCGGCGGGCTCCGACCAGCAGCGCATCGGTGATCTCTACGCGAGCTTCGTCGACGAGGACACCGTCGAGGGTCGCGGCCTGCAACCGCTGCACGACGAACTGACGATCATCGACGACGCCGCCGATCGCGGCGCGCTCGCGGCGGTCGTCGGCGCCCTGCAGCGCACCGGGGTGGGCGGCGGCGTCGGACTCTACATCGACACCGATTCCAAAAACTCCAGCCGCTATCTGGCGCACTTCAGCCAATCCGGGATCGGATTGCCCGACGAGTCCTACTACCGCCTCGAGCAGCACGCCGCCGTGCTCGCGGCCTACCCGGACCACATCGCCAAGATGTTCGCCCTGGTGTTAGGCGGTGCCAGCGAAGGCCCTGCAGACCCTGCAGACCACGCGCAGACCGCCGCCCGCATCGTGGGGTTGGAGAGCAAACTCGCCGCCGCCCACTGGGACGTGGTCAAGCGCCGCGATGCCGAACTCACCTATAACCTGCGCACCTTCGCCGAACTAGAGACCGAGGGGGTGGGTTTCGACTGGGGCCGCTGGATCACCGGATTGGGCAGTACGCCCGAGGCGGTCGCGGAAGTGGTTGTGCGCCAACCTGATTACCTCACTGCCTTTGCGGAACTATGGAACAGCGAGGACTTCGAAGACTGGAAGAGTTGGGCGCGTTGGCGGTTGATTCGGGCCAGGTCCGGATGGCTGACCAGTGAGATGGTCGACGCGGACTTCGAGTTCTACGGCCGCAGGCTCACCGGCACCGAACAGATCCGGGACCGCTGGAAGCGGGCGGTCGCACTGGTTGAGGCCCTGATGGGCGATGCGGTTGGAAAGCTTTATGTAGAACGGCATTTTCCGCCGGGGGCCAAGGCGCGCATCGATGCGCTGGTGAACAACCTGCAGGAGGCATACCGGATCAGCATCAGCGAACTGGACTGGATGACCCCGGAGACCCGGGAACGCGCACAGGTCAAGCTGGCCAAGTTCACCGCCAAAGTCGGCTATCCGGTCGCCTGGCGGGACTACTCCGCGTTGGTCATCGACCGCAACGACCTCTACGGCAACTACCAGCGCGGCTACGCCGTCAACCACGACCGCGAACTGGCCAAGCTCGGCGGGCCGGTCGACCGGGACGAGTGGTTCATGACGCCCCAGACCGTCAACGCCTACTACAACCCGGGGATGAACGAAATCGTCTTCCCCGCAGCGATTTTGCAGCCGCCTTTCTTTGACGCCGACGCCGACGACGCCGCCAACTACGGGGGTATCGGCGCGGTGATCGGCCACGAAATCGGGCACGGGTTCGATGACCAGGGCGCCAAGTACGACGGCGACGGCAACCTGGTTAACTGGTGGACCGACGACGACCGCACCGAGTTCGGCGCCCGCACCAAGGCGCTGATCGAGCAGTACGAGGGATACACGCCGCGCGAACTCGACGGCAGCCACCACGTGAACGGCGCCTTCACCGTCGGCGAGAACATCGGCGACCTGGGCGGTCTGACGATCGCGCTGCTGGCCTACCAACTGTCGCTGAACGGCCAGCCCGCGCCGGTGATCGACGGTCTGTCCGGTGTGCAGCGGGTGTTCTTCGGCTGGGCTCAGGTGTGGCGGACGAAATCCCGTGAGGCCGAGGCGATCCGGCGGTTGGCCGTGGATCCGCACTCCCCGCCGGAGTTCCGCTGCAACGGCGTCATCCGCAATGTCGACGCGTTCTACGAGGCGTTCGGCGTGTCCGAGGACGACCAGCTGTTCCTGGACCCGCACCGCCGCGTCCGCATCTGGAACTAGGGGTCACGCGTCTCCCGGGAGCTGGGGACCCCCGGGAGCTGGGGACCCCCCCGCGAGCAGACGCAGAATCGCACAAGATCAATGCAGAACGTGCGACTCTACGTCTGCTCGCGCCGATTCGATCCGCGCCGGCACGTGCTTGTGCCACGGGGTACCGGCATAGGCGTCGCGCCACTTCGTCGAGGTGAGCGAGTTCGGCGCGACCCCCGGCACCAGTGTGCGGCCGTCCTCGGCGAGGTAATCCAGCCCGAAGCCGTTGGGCAGGGCGGCATGGCCGGGCAGCATCGTCTCGGTGATCTCGACGGTCGCCTCGGCGCTGCCGGCAGCGGTGGTGATCCGAGCCCGCCCGCCATCTTCTAAGCCCAGGCTCTGGGCATCTTCGACACTGACCCGCAGCGCCCCGTCGGCATCGCGCTTGCGCCAGGACGGGTCGCGAAAGATGTCGTTCGCGGTGTAGGCACGGCGCTCCCCGACGGAAAGCACGATCGGCAGCTCTGACGTGGTCAGCTGCGACGACGTCGCGGCTAGCGCCTCCAGGTCATCCAGCAGCTCCGGAATCTCCAGCGCGATCTTGCGATCGGAGTGGCTGATCAGTGCGAAGTCGTCCTCGTAGTTGTGCACCGTGAAGGTGACGCCGGAGGGGCTGTCGAGGATCGCGTCGAACAACGCGTTGCCGTCCGCGTAACCGGCCCGCCGGACGGCGTCGGGATAGGTCATCGCAGTCTTCTGCGCCAAGCCCCAGACCGCCGCCGCACCCGCCATGCCGTCCGGCAGTGTGGGACCGAGCGTTTCGTAGAGAACGTAGGGAAGCAGCTTGGCCACGGTCGGGTTTGCACCCATCGCGCCCAGAAACGCCTCGGTGAAGGCTTGCCGGCCCTCTCGCGCCGCCTCCTGCAGTGGCCGCAGGTCCGCGTCCTTGACCACCCCGAGCGCGCGAACCAGCCGAGCCCAGATCTCCGGCTCTGGCAGCGTTCCGGGCAGTGGGTCGAGCAGCGGCCGACGCAGCTGAAAACCGTTGTGCGGGAACTCGAAATTGAAAAAGGTGGCTTCCGGCTTCTCGAACTGGGAGGCGGCCGGCAGCACGTAGTGCGCGAGTCGGGCGGTCTCGGTCATCGCGACGTCGACGACAACCATCAGTTCCAGTGACTGGAACGCCTTGCGGCACGCCGTCGAATCGGCCAGTGAATGAGCGGGATTGCCGCTCTCGACGATCATCGCCCGGAAGCGGTCGGGGTGGTCGGTCAGGATCTCCTCGGGTACCGCGTTGGCCGGTATCAATCCGGCGATGATGGGTGCGCCGGTAACCGGGGTCCGGCCGGAGACCGTACTGAACAACGGCGCAAACGACGAATGCAGATGCTGGCCACCCTTTTTCGCGAAGTTGCCGGTGAGGATCCACAACAGTTTGTTGAGATAGGAGCACAGCGTGCTGTTCGGTCCCTGCTGAACGCCCAGGTCTTCGAACACCGCGACGCTGCCGGCGGTTGCGATGCGCCGCGCCGCTGTCCGTAACAGCTCCTCATCCACCCCACAGCGTTGCGCGTAATCGGCCACCGGAACCTCACGCAGGGCGGAACGGACGATGTCGGTGCCATGCACATGTTGCGCCAGAAACCTTTCGTTGCACAGGTTTTCCTGGACGAGGATGGCGGCAAGCGCCGCCAGGCACCAGGCATCGGAGCCCGGAAACACCCGCAGATGGAAGTCGGCCATCTTGGCGGTGTCGGTGACGACGGGATCGATGACGATCATCGATCGCGCCGGATCTTTGGCAATTTCGTTGAGTACCACCCGCGCTCGCGGGAAGCTCTGCGACATCCACGGGTTCTTGCCGACGAACACCGACACCTCGGCGTGCTCGAATTCGCCGCGGGTGTGGCCGCCGTAGAGCTGTGCATCGACCCATGCCTCGCCGGTCTTCTCTTGCGCCAGTGCGTTGGAGCGGTACTTGGCACCCAATGCTTTCAGGATCGCCCCGCTGTAGGCCCCGCCAAGGTGGTTGCCCTGCCCGCCGCCGCCGTAGTAGAAGATCTTGTCGCCGCCGTGCTCGTCGCGGACCTTCGAGAAGCCCGCGGCGATCTCGAATATTGCGGTGTCCCAGTCGATTTCCTCGTATGTGCCGTCATCGCGCCTGCGC
>JAVROZ010000269.1:0-3512 GCA_032162485.1 Mycobacterium sp. | reverse complement strand
AGCAGCTGCTGCTCGGTATCGTCGTCCGCGTCGTCGAACAGTTCGAGTTCGGCGAGCAGACTTTCGCCGACCAGCCGCTCGAGCGCCCATCTGCTTTCGACGTGCCGGTACAGGGCGGTCGCCGAGACGCCGAGCTGGGCGGCGACAGCGTTGACACTCAGCCGTCGCATACCCAGTTCACGACCCACCCGCAAGACGTCGTCCAACGAGATGAGCCGTGGACGTCCGCCCGCGCGCGACGCATCGGCTTTCACCTGCCTGGACCCTTCGACGCAGTAAGTTACCCCCACAAACTAAGGGTTACCTTACACATGGGTCAAGCGGGCTAGAAGCCCTTCGGGGCTTCCTGGACGTCGCGCACCGCCGACTCGGCGCCCTCGAAGTCGACCCGAGCCTTCCGCCCGACCGCAAACAGCAGTAACTCCTGGGGTTCACCGGTCACCGTGACGGCCGGGCCGCGACCAGCGGTCAGCAGCGTTGTTCCGTCGTTGGTGCGTAGCGCGACCCGTCCGGGAACCTTCGACAAGGTGAGCCGGCCCATCAGCGACACGGTCCGGCGCAGCCTGCTGATCAGGTCGGGTTCAAGATCGCGTGGCTCCCAACCAGATTCGGCGCGTCGCACATCCTCATGATGAATGAACATCTCGGCAACGTTGGCCACCGGGTCGAGCAGCTTGAACGGCGAGTATGCCGGCGGGCCGGACGCAACCTTGCCCACCAACTCCGCCCACTCGGTGTTCTGCGCGACCTGGTTCTGCACTTTCTCGGTGTGGCCAGCGAAGAAAGGGATGAGGATGCCGGGCGCGGCGTCCGGGCGGTACTCCCTGATCACCAGGTGGGCCGCCAAGTCCCGAGTGCTCCAACCTTCACACAGGGTCGGTGCGTCGGGACCGGTACCGAGGATGGTCTCCACCAGGGCGGCACGTTCGCGTCGTGCAACAGACACTTCGTCTCCAATCAATCGCCGTTTTCGTACGCTACCCCTGTCAGCAAGAGCACATGTTTCGAATGTATGTGCGATGGATATTCCGTGCGCATGAGTAACGAAGCGACCGAGACGACCAGCGACGCGCAGCGGGCTCCACAGGAGAATCCCGAGAAGGACCCGAGCGACTGGGTGACGGGGGACGAACCGATGACCGGTCCGCAGCGCAGTTATGTGAGCACCCTGGCCCAGGAGGCCGGACGAAGCGTGCCGGACGATCTGACCAAGGCTCAGGCGTCTGAGTTGATCGACGAGCTGCAGGGACAAACGGGCCGCGGCACGGGCTGACGCGCGACGTTCAGCTGACCACTAATGATTTGTGCGGGCGGAGGGACTCGAACCCACACGCTCTTTCGAGCAATGGCACCTAAAGCCATCGCGTCTGCCATTCCGCCACGCCCGCAGCGTTGCCGATCGTACCGCTCTGCTTGCCTCCGAAACTGTCGGTGGCCCCTTCTAGTTCAGTGGTCACCAACATCGCGAGGGGCCGCAGACGGGTAGTCAGCGAAGAATTCGACGCCGATTTATCGCATTGCCGTATACCGCAAAGCAGCAGTGGCCCGACTCGACGAGTTTGTCCGGTCGATGTCATGAGTCCCGCAACGCGGCGCACACCCAAACCCGTGACCGCCTCGCGGTACCGTCGTGAGGTGTCCACCAAGGCTCGCGCGAAGCACCGCCGGCCCGCCGCGATCGCTTTCGTGATCGTTGCGGCTTGCGGCTGCCTGGCGTTGGGATGGTGGCAGTGGACCCGGTTTCAATCGGTGTCGGGCACCTATCAGAACCTCGGTTACGCACTGCAGTGGCCGATGTTCGCCGGGTTCTGTATTTATGCGTACCGCAAGTTCGTCCGCTACGAAGAAGTGCCGCCCGAGCCGCGCAAGAGCACTGCTCTCACCGAAATTCCGCCCGGATTGCTCCCCGACCGGCCAAAGTCGGCCCAGCAGCAGCCCGATGATCCCGCATTGCGGGAGTACAACAGCTACCTGGCCGAGCTCGCCAAGAATGATGCCGAAAAGCAGAACAGGACCACCGCATGAGCGCACCCGAGACACCGCCCGAGACAACCCGAGCCGAACACAGCGCCTCAGTGTTCCCAGTCGAAAAGATTCGGACGGCGTTGGTTGCCTACCGGATCATGGCGTGGGTTACGGGTATCTGGCTGATCGCACTGTGCGGCGAGGTCATCTCGCACCTGGTGTATCACCGCGAGATCCGGTGGATTGAAGTCGTGCACGGCTGGGTGTACTTCGTCTACATGCTGGCCGCGTTCAATCTGGCGATCAAAGTCCGGTGGCCGATCGGCAAGACCATCGGCGTGCTTCTGGCCGGCACCGTCCCGCTTCTGGGCATCATCGTCGAGCACCGGCAGACCAGGAACGTCAAGGCGCAGTTCCCCGTCTGAGCGCCCGTCAGCCTCAGTCGTTTGCCAGCGCCCGCAACGCCGGCAACAACAACGCCAGCGCGCGACCGCGGTGTGACACCGCATCCTTTTCCGCCGGGCTCAGCTGTGCCGCGGTCCGATCGTCACCGTTAGGGACGAAGACTGGGTCGTAGCCGAACCCGCCGTCGCCGCGCGGCTCGCGGTTGATCGCGCCGGGCCACTCGCCACGCACGACCACCTCGTCAGATCCTGGGTCGGGGCCGGACACCAGCGCGCACGCCGAGACGAACGCCGCGCCCCGGCGCCCGTCGGGCACGTCGCGCAACTGCGCCAACAGCAGCGCGGTATTCGCGGCGTCCTCTCCGTGGTTGCCCGACCAGCGCGCCGACAGCACACCCGGCATGCCGTTTAGCGCGGCAACTTCCAAACCGGAGTCGTCGGCGACGCTCGGCAAACCAGTCGCGGCGAACGCGTCGCGGGCCTTGGCCAGCGCGTTGTCCTCGAATGAGGCACCGGTCTCCGGCGCCTCGTCAAACGCCGCCACGTCGTCCAGCGACACCAGCGTCACTCCAAGCAGTCCGGCACCGTCCAAGACCCGCTGCAGTTCGGCCAGCTTCTTGCGGTTGCGGCTGGCGACCAGAAGCCTGGTCACCGCTCGCTCCGAAACTTCGGATACCAAATCACGCGATCAGGATAGGGCGGGATTACGGGAGTACGCTGGGTCATCTGCGGACAGTTGGCCGCAGCGATTGTGTTACTCGGTGTTTGTCGCCGTGTCTGAGCCGCCGTGCGTTGGAAAAACAGCGCATGCGCAATTGGGTTAACAATGTTGACTCCAGCTCTCCGGGCCCTTGAGCAGTACCCGGTAGCTGCCATTGCTGTAGCAGACGACGGTGCCGTGCTGTTCGCCAATACTGCGTTCACAAACCTACTCGGCTGCTCGGGTGACGCTCTCACCTCGATGAGCTATGCGTATATCTGCTCGACGCTGCCGGCCGGCGAAACACTCTTTGCGGTGGCCCGGTTGTGCCCTGACACCATCGGGAGGTCGCTGCAGTTCGGCCAGGCGACATGCTTCGTCAAGATGCACCAGTCGGCGTTGTCGAACGGCGTTGAGTCAGTTGCCACCGCCATGTTCGAAGG
>JAVROZ010000268.1:0-4413 GCA_032162485.1 Mycobacterium sp. | reverse complement strand
GCCGACATCGCCCGCACCAGCGGGCCGCATCGATTCGCCGGCTTCTGCCATGCCACCGGTTGACGGCGCCAGCGGCATCGCGGGCATGCCGCCGCCGCCGCCACCACCGCCGCCCAGCGACATCGGTTTCATGCCAGGATCTTTCGACAAGTTCGCCATCGCTTCGCGTCCAGCGGCGAGCTCCGCGCCGACGCCGGCCGGCATTCCGCCGCCACCGGCTCCCGCGCCGGTGGGCGGCATCATCGGGGGCTGCATGCCGTTGCTCGAACCGCCGCCGCCGGCCATGCCTGCCGCCTGCATCACCTGCGTGGGGATCAGCCCCGGCGTCTGCGGCGGTGGCGGCGGATCGATCTTGATGGCTTTGGGCGGCTTCTCCGGATTGATCACTTTGATCTGCTCCGACGCCTTGGCGTTGTAGTCGCTCAACACCTTTTCCGACCGCTCTTGATATTGGGCCCAGACCTTCATCGCGTCGGGATCCCCCTCCTGGTACCTCTTCTTCAGTGCCTGGATGTCTACCAACGTCGGATGCGCGCGTCTGGCTGCTATCTGCAGCTGCGCCACGTACTGAGCTTGCTGGGCCACCGCGGTGGCGTTGGCTGCCATGTAGACGATCCAAATGCGCTGGTCATCGAGTGATTTCTCACAGGCTTCGGCGCCGTCGCCTTCCCAATTCTGGAAGATCCGGAACCGCTTCACATCTCCTTGCATGGCGAAACTCAACTTGTTCCACGCGTCTGCCATGGCGCTCAGCGACACGCCTTGATCGCCCGACTCGAGTTTGCGTGCCGCGGTTTCCATGTCGGTGAAACTCTCGTCGCCTGCCACGGCTACTTGCTCGGTGTCCTGCAGCCCCGCCGATTCATCGCCACCGACACCCCCGGCCGATTCTCCGGCCACTTCGCCACCGTCGTTGTCCAGGGCTGCCGCGCCTTCTTCATCGACGTCCCCGTACGCCCTGGCCGCATTGCGCAGTGAGGTTGCCAGCCGGCTGCGCTCGCGAGCACCGGCTTCCAGAAAGGTGCGGATGTTATCGGCGTTCAGCTTGATCTGCTCGGTCGCGTTAACGGCTGAGGTGAGCGCACTCGGCGCGACCGGAACGTCGGTCGGCGGCACCGCCATCGCGGCCTCCACCTCGGTGGCCCGCGACATAATCTCTTGCTGATCCACCGTCATCGTCGTCTGCGGCTGAGTCATATCGGATCAATCCTCCTTAATGCTCTAACCATTATCGTCGCTGGAGTCGGGGGTTCCTGCACCAAAAATTCTTGGCTAATTTGCGCTTACAGTCCTACTTCGGTAGCGACATTTGGAAGCGGCTTTCCTCGGGCGGCGATACCCGGCGAATCGGCAACTGGCGGTGGCGCGGCGTGCCGACGGAGTTGTGCCGCAGGATCACCTTCTCGACGCCGGAATGCGGACCGAGATACGTGGTCGCGTTCGGCCACGCCACCTTGGCTACCGGACCCACCTGCGCGCCGATCTGGCGGGCGAATTCCTCGAAGTGCGGCCCGACGGTCACGACGGCCCCCGCGGCCGCGGCACGTACTACGAACTGCGTGAAGGTCTGGGCGTCACCCAGGTTGAGGCTCACATCGACCTCGTCGAACGGCAGATAGACCGGACACCGGTTGACGGTCTCCCCCACCAGCACCCCGGCCGACCCGATCGGAATCTGGCAGTGCCGATTGGCGACGAGTGTCTGGCCTGTCAAGGCCGGCCGCTGGCCACCGAACAGGCGGGAGAAGCCACGCGGCGTCTTGGGCTTGCCTGCGGTGGTCAACAGCACCGTGGTCTGCGGTGGCAGGTCGGGCGCGATCCGGACCCGGGTGATGGTGTGCTCAGCGCGCGCGGACCACCACATATCGGGACCGCCCGGCGCGGTGTAGGCCGCGGTGTAGGAGTCGCGCCCCTTGATCATCGACCATTTCTCGCGCACGAAGCCGATGTCGGTGGCGTGGTCGTAGTCGTCGAAACTGCGTCCACACACCGCATCGACACCGTGGCTGGCCAGGTTGTCGGCGATGCGCGTCGCCGAGGCCACCAGATAGCGGGCCAGGCCCGCGACGCCTTCGTCGCGACGCTGTGCTGACCTGCGGGTACGTTCGGGGTCGGCCCGCAACATGATCCAGGTCCGGCGGTTTGCCGGGGCCGGGTCGGCGCCGATCACCTGCTGGTACAGGTTGACGACGTCCGGTGCGGCGGTCCTGCCCACCCGGAAGCCGGCCGACACGATGTCGGCCTCGAGGTCGGGGCAGTGCACCGACAGCAGTTCCTGCAGCAGCCGGGTGTCCAGCACGTCGTCGGTGTGGGCCTGGCCGTCGACGACGACGGTGGGGGTGAAGGGTCGGGGCTTGAGTTCGATGACCGCGATCAGGACGTTCCGCCGCCACCGCACCGCGACGTGATCGCCCGGCTTCACCGTGGCTCCGACTTCCGGTTCGGACGGAACGTCCGGCGGCTTGCGATGCCTGCGCAGCCACGCGAACACGGTGGCCACCCAACCGGTGATCCGACGTCCGAAGAAGGTGACAAAGGCGACGATGGCACCCACCGCCACCAGCGCGATGCCCACCCACCAGTGTTGGGTGGGCAAGAACAGCAGGATGGCCGCCGGGGCCAGCACCGCCAACACCAAGGTGTGTCCGGTGCTGAATTTCAGCCGGATCGGGAAACTCATCGGCGCCTCAACGCCCGAGTGGTCAGCGCACCCAGGACGAGGGCGATCAGCAGGCCCCCGACAGCCAGGGCCACCACTGTGATCGGCCGACGATCGGGGGCGGGCGCCATGACCGGCGGCGGCATCCGCCGCACGCTGTACGGGATCTTCGCCTGACCGGGTTCGATGTCCCACGTCAACGCGGCGACCGCATTGACCACGCCGTCCCCGACGAGATCGTCGACCCCGCCGCCCGGGTGTCGCGCGGTCGACTGGATCCGGTTCATCACCTGAGCGGGCGTGAGTGCGGGAAACCGCTGCCGCACCAGTGCCGCCAAACCTGAGACATAGGCCGCGGCAAATGAGGTGCCGGCAATCGGGACCGGACCTTCCTTGCCTTGCAACGCATTAACCGGATCGCCGCGGTCACCGAGGGCTTCGATACTCTCCGCGGGCGCCGCCACATTCACCCATGGACCGTGCATGGAGAACGAGCTGGGCACGCCGGTCTGGCCGATACCACCAACGGTGATCACCAGATCTCCGTACCACGCAGGTGTGACGATGGTCTGCACTTTGTTCCAGCCCCGTGGGTCGGCCGGATTCGCCGCGTCCGGCAGCGGGTTCTGTCCGCAGTCCCCGCCGGTATTGCCGGCCGCGACGACGACCACCACGTTCTTGACGTTGACGGCGTAGTCGATGGCCGCACCCAGGCTTGCCTCGTCGATCGGCTTGGTCACCTTGTAGCAAGCAGCTTCGCTGATGTTGATGACGCCTGCGCCGAGATTGGCCGCGTGCACCACCGCCCGGGCCAGGCTGCGGATCGATCCGGCGGCCGGTGTGGCGTTGGGGTCGTTGGGATTGGGTTGGGTACCTACGGGTTCGAACGCTTCCGACGTCTGGCGTAGCGAGAGCAGGCGCGCGTCGGGTGCGACGCCGACGTAGCCGTCGGTCGGTGCGGGGCGGCCGCCGATGATGGACGCGGTGAGGGTGCCATGGGCGTCACAGTCGGACAACCCGTTGCCGGCCTGGTCGACGAAATCGCCGCCCGGCTCGGCGGGAACGCGTGGCGAAGCGTTCACGCCGGTATCGATGACGGCGACCGTCACGCCCGCGCCGGTGGCGAATTTGTGGGCTTCGGCGACGCCGATGTAGGAGTTGCTCCACGGCGGGTCGTGAAAGCTGGAATCCGGCAGGACCGTCGGACCCGAGCATTGGACGCGTTGTTCGGTGGGCTGGTCGGGCCCGGTCACGTCCGGCGGCAGCGCGGCCGGATCGATCGGAGGCGGAGCGATTGCCAGTGCGGGCGGCGCGGTCAACGGTGCCATCATTACGGCCAGCGCCACCGTCATCAGCAAGATCCGGTGCACCCCGGAATCACTCCGTTCGTTGAGTTGGTGCGGCGTGTCAATCTGCGAGAAGTTTAGACGTAACCGGTGCGTAAACGGCCTTATTCGGCTTGGGGTCTTCACCGCTTCTGCAGTGGGTTCCGGGCCGGGTCGCGCCGGGATACTCCTTTGCGCTGCACGGGGCACCAAAGCTGGATCAGCGCATGGCTTTCCGCGTGGCATGGGACTGATCGCGGGCCCGACGGCCCCGGTGGGCGGGACGGGAAATACGCCAAATTACTTCTCGGCCGGACGATAGGGTTTGTCTGACGAGCGACGGCGAGTTCCGAGGAGGTGTGGAGGGGATGCGAAACAAGGTGCTGGCACCGTTAGTGGTGGTCCTGGGCCTGTTCATGTTGTACGGCG
>JAVROZ010000267.1:0-4396 GCA_032162485.1 Mycobacterium sp. | reverse complement strand
CGGCATCTGGGCGGCGCGGGTGATCAGCCAAGCCGACACCCCGGCCAGGGCCAGCGCGCTGCCTAGCGAGAGGCACCCCAGCGCGATTGCGGCCAGGATGCGGGTGAGGCGGGGCCGCAACAACAGGACCGCGTCAGACCCACGCATAACTCGCCTCATTTCCGGCGACCACTTCGACGACCCGGTCACCAATCGCAAGGACCCGTTCGCGGTGCCCGACGACCACAACGGTGGCACCGGAGCGGGCGCGTGCGGCGATGGCCTGCAGCACCTGGTCCTCGGTGCGCGCGTCCAGGTGCGCGGTTGGCTCGTCGAGCAGCAGCACAGCTGCCGGCGATCCCAACGCCCGGGCCAGGCCGAGCCGTTGCCGCTGCCCCAGCGACAGCCCCACGCCGCCGCGCCCCAGCACGGTGTTCAACCCCTCGGGTAGTTCAGCCAGCACGGCGTCGAATCCGGCTGCGGCACAGGCGCTATCGAGATCATGCAGTTCACCAAGCAGAACCAGGTTGTCCCGAACAGTCCCGGGAACCAGCACCGGGCGCTGCGGAAGCCAGGACAACTGACGCCACCACGGCGCGCGCGCCAGGTCGGCGACATCGACCCCAGCGACGGTTACACGGCCGGACGACGGCACCGTGAGTCCGGCGATCACCTGCAGTGTGGTGCTCTTGCCTGCGCCGTTACGACCCGTCAGCACAGTCACCAGACCCGGCTCGATGAGCGCGGTCAGCCCGTCCGGTGCGTGGCCATCCCGGCTCGCGACCCCCAGGTTGTCCAGCAGGATCTGTGCGCCGCGCGCGGAAATAGTGCGTTGACCTGTCGGCGACGGCGCAGGCTCGCCGATCAGTGCGAACGCTTCGTCGGCCGCGGCTCTGCCGTCTTGAGCGGCATGGAATTCCGCTCCGACGCGGCGCAACGGCCAGTACACGTCCGGCGCCAACAGCAGCACCGTCAATCCGACGGTCAGAGTCATCTCACCGAACACCAGGCGAAGACCGATGCTGACCGCGACCAGAGCTACGCCCAAGGTGGCCAACAACTCGAGCACCAAAGCCGACAGAAACGCGATCCGCAACGTGGCCATCGTCGAACGGCGGTGCGCTGCACTGAGTTCTGCGATGCGATGCTCTGGTCCGGACGCGCGGCCCAGCGCGCGCAGCGTGGGGATGCCGGCAATCAGATCCAGCAACCGGGACTGCAGTGTCGTCATGGCCGTCAGGGCGGCTGCCGATCGCTCGGCGGTGACCAACCCGATCAACACCATGAAAATCGGTACCAACGGCAGCGTGATCACCACGATCACCGTCGACTCGAGGTCGTAGAACGCGATCACCGCGACGGTGGCTGGCGTCAGGATCGCCGCAAGCAGCAAGGTGGGTAGATAGCCGGTGAAGTAAGGTCGCAAACCGTCGAGTCCGCGGGTGACCACCACCGCCGCAGAGTCACGTTGCGCAGCAACTACATTCGGCTGTCGGGCAGTCACCGCGGTCAGCACCTGACCGCTGAGATCGGCGATGAGCGCGCTGGCTCCGCGCTGGCCCAGCCGCGCCTGCAGCCAGTGGGCAACCGTGCGGATGGCCCACAGCGCCAGTAGGAGCGACAACGGACCCGACCACCCCGACCAGCTTCCCACGTTTCGCGCCGACGGATCGGTCACCACCCGCGCGACCACGCTTGCCAGGACGATCGCCGAGCCGATGGCGCAGCCGGAGATCACCACTCCGCAGCCCACCACGGCGAGTAGATAACCGCGCAGCGCGGCCGACACGCGCCACAGCCGTGGATCCAGTGGTGCCCGAGAGCTTTTCGTGGTCAGGACGGGTGCCTCGTCAGGCCGATCGACGGCGGTATGCCGTCAGCCGAGATTCGTTGCCGGAAAACCCAATACGTCCACCCTTGATAGATGACGGTCAGCGGAGTCATGATCCCAGTCACCCATGTCATGATCTTGAGCGTGTAGGGGGTCGACGAGGCGTTGTAGATCGTGACATTCCATGCATCGTTCAGCGTTGACGGCACCAGATTCGGAAACAGGGACCCGAACAGCAGTACCACCACGCTGGCGACCACCAGCAGCGTGCACACGAATGCCCATCCGTCAGAAGCGCGCCGCCACACCAGCAGCACCGCCGCCAACTGCGCGACGACGGCGACTCCCAGCGCCGCCCACGTCCAGTTCTTGCCGTACGCCAGCTGCGTCCAGACGCCAAATCCCACAACCAGTCCCGTCGCCGGCACCGCCAACCACAGGGCAAACCGCTCGGCGTCGTCGCGGATGCCGCCCTCGGTCTTCAACGTCACGAACACTGCGCCGTAGAACAGGAACAGTCCAGCGGTGGCCAAACCGCCCAGCAGCGTATAGGGATTGAGCACATCGCTGATCGACAACCGAACCTGACCGTCGGCATCCACCGGCAGGCCGCGCACCAGGACAGCGAATGTGGTGCCCCACAACACCGCGGGCAGCCAGGACCCGGCCGCGATCGCGAAGTCGGCCCAGCCCCGCCATCGCGGGTCGTCGACTTTGCCGCGCCATTCGATAGCCACGACGCGCACGATCATGCCGAAAAGGATTGCCAGCAGCGGCAGATAGAGGGTCGAGAAAACGGTGGCATACCAACCGGGGAAGGCGGCGAACATGGCCGCTCCGGCGGTAATCAACCACACCTCGTTCGCGTCCCACACCGGACCGATGGTGTTCAGCGCCGCGCGTCGGTGCGCGTCCCGGTCGCCCTTGCCGACTCGCGCGAACGGCGCCATCAGCATGCCTACCCCGAAGTCGAAGCCCTCGAGGATGAAGAAGCCGAGGAACAGCACCGCGATGAGGCCGAACCACACCTCTTGAAGGTTCATCGGTCAACTCCTTTCGCGTTTCTCCGCCAGGAGAGCTAGTAAGCGAACGACAGTGGCGCGACTCGGTCGTCATCGGAGTCTTTGTCGGGTGACGGGGGTGCGGCAGGTTCGGCGTCGTGTTCCAGCGGACCTTCGACGATGTAGCGCTTAAGCAGCCAGAACCAAATGACGGCGAGCACCGCGTAGATCAGCGTGAAGGTCGCCAGGGAGGTGATGACCATGCCCGGGCCATGGTGCGAGACGCCGGCTGCAACGTTGAGCCGGACATTCTGGTCGCCGGTGGGGTTCGGGACGACAAGCCATGGCTGGCGGCCCATTTCGGTGAATACCCAGCCCGCGCTGTTGGCCAGGAACGGGGTCGGAATAGTGAGCAGCGCGAACCAGGCGAACCAGCGTTGCTTGGGGATCCGTCCGCCCCGGGTGAGCCATAGCGCGAGCAACGCGAACAACACCGGAATCGCCAGCAAACCGATCATCATGCGGAATGACCAGTAGGTGACAAACAGGTTTGGCCGATAGTCGTTCGGCCCGAAGCGATGTTGGTAGTCCTGCTGAATGTTGCGCACGCCCTGCAACTTCACCCCGTCGAACTTTCCTTCGGCCAGGAACGGCAACACGTAGGGCACTTCGATCACCCGGGTGAGGGCGTCGCAGTTGTTCTGCCTGCCGACGGTGAGGATGGAGAAGTCCGGGTCAACCTGGGTGTCGCACAACGATTCCGCTGACGCCATCTTCATGGGTTGCTGCTGAAACATCAGCTTGCCCTGGTGGTCGCCGGTGAAGAACAGACCGGCTGTCGCGAGCAAGACCACCCAACAGCCCAGGACTGTTGCGGGGCGATACATCGATCGGGTGCCCGGGTCCACCGGGTTGTTCTGGGACCGTACCAACCACCATGCGCTGACGGCCGCGACAAAAGTCCCGGCAACCAGTAGAGCGCCGGTGACAGTGTGGGTGAAGGCGACCAACGCGGTGTTGTTGGTGAGCAATGCCACGATGTCGTTCAATTCGGCGCGCTTGGTGACCGGGTTGTAGTGCACGCCCACCGGGTGCTGCATGAACGAGTTCGCAGCGATGATGAAGAAGGCGGACACGTTGACCCCGACCGCGACGATCCAGATGCAGGCCAGATGAACCAACCGGGGCAGCCGACTCCAGCCGAAGATCCACAACCCGATGAACGTGGATTCGAAGAAGAACGCGAGCAGGCCCTCCATCGCCAGCGGGGCGCCGAAAACGTCGCCGACGAAACGGGAGTACTCACTCCAGTTCATCCCAAACTGGAATTCCTGCACGATCCCCGTGGCCACCCCGATGGCGAAGTTGATCAGGAACAACTTGCCGAAAAACTTTGTCAGCCGGTACCAGGCGACGTTGTTGGTCGCCACCCACGCCGACTGCATGATGGCGATCAGAGGAGCCAAGCCGATGGTGAGCGGCACGAAAATGAAGTGGTAGACGGTGGTGATACCGAACTGCCACCGCGATATGTCGACGACATTCATCTGTCATCTCCCGTGCTGCGGGTTAATAAAACGTCTAC
>JAVROZ010000266.1:0-2608 GCA_032162485.1 Mycobacterium sp. | reverse complement strand
TCGTTGTTCGACCCCCACTTCTTCGGTGTTATCCGGGTCACCAACGAGGTGCTGCCGCATATGCGCCACCGTGGCCGCGGGCGCATCATCAACATCAGCTCCGTGCTCGGCTACCTCCCCGCACCGTACGGGGCTCTGTACTCGGCGTCGAAGCATGCCGTAGAGGGTTACACGGAATCGTTGGACCACGAGCTTCGCGAGTACGGCGTGCGCGCCTTGCTGGTCGAACCCGGTTACACCCGAACCGCTTTCGAGGCGAACATGTGGGACGCCGACGCTCCGCAAGCGGCCTACGCTGATAATCGCGCGACCGCCCGCGTGATGATTGCCGAGAATATCCGCAACGCCGAGACACCCGACGTCGTCGCTGACGCCACCTATGCCGCGGCCACCGACAAGCGAGTCAAACTCCGCTACCCCGCGGGCCGCCAGTCGCGACAACTGACCCTGTTGAAGCGTTTCGCGCCAGCCGCTCTGCTGGACAACGGAATTCGTAAGCAGAGCGGACTGAACAAACCGCGATCGACACCGGCATTTGCTGGCCGCTGACCTTGCTCAACACACTTGAATGGGGAGACTGCCATGACGAAAACCAACAACGACAAGACGTTGCGAAAGTTCCGCAGGGAACGTGCAATCGGACACTATCTGCTTAATCCGGCAGTGAAAGGGTTGAGCAAGCTGGGACTGCGAACCGCGCTGGCCACTGAACTGGAGACCATCGGGCGCAAGACCGGCCAGGTGCGCCGCGTTCCCGTGTCCGCGCAATTCGATGACAAAGGGGCTTGGCTCATCAGTCAGCACGGCACCCGCTCCGGCTGGGGGCGAAACATCGTTGACAACCCGAATGTTCGTGTGCGACAAGGTAATCAGTGGCGCAAGGGAGTCGCGGCATTGCGGCCGGATGACGACGTCGTCGCGCGAGGTCGCAAGTTCGGGCGGCTGGGAGCCACGGTGGTAAAGGCACTGGAAACGACACCCGTGTCGGTGCGAATCGACTTCACCGACTAACGGGGCCACACACGATGGCGAGTTGCACAACGGCGTGCGGAGTCATGAGGAACTTCGCGCCGGTCGCCCGCTTGACGTAGTCGCCGACCCGATGACCGTTCCATCAACGGCCTGGTCCCCCACGACCGCAAGCAGCCGCAGACTCTCCATCGCCGAGGACCCCGCGGGAGGCGTGAGCACCACCAGCTGCTGACCGTCCGTCGTGGCCAGGACTTCGCAGTCCAACGTGATCGGCCCGACTGTGGTCACAAACGTCTTGCGCTGCATGCGCCTGGCGGCCACCTCGTGCCGAGCCCACAACTCGGCGAATTCGGCACTGTGCTGCAGCAGGCTCTCGACCAGCTCACGCATATCGGCATCGTTGCGGCGGCGCGCCCACGCTGCCCGCAGGTCCGCCACCATGGTGCGACTGTGCTCGGCGTGATCTTGTGCGGGAGCTGTTTCACGCGTTTGCGGGTCGGTGAACCATTGCCAGCTGATGCTCGCCTGCAGGCCCGTCGCGCCGGTGACACGATCGCCCATCAGCGCTTTGGCCAGCGTGTTCTGCGCGAGCATGACCCCGGTGTCCGAGCAGACAAAGGCCGCGGCGTCACGCATCTGGTCCAGGACGAACAACAACGCAGGCCGCACGTGATCCCAGTGCCTGGCCCGGTCGGGTACGGCATGGCCGGCGAGTCGGTACAGGTGATCAGTTTCGTCGTCGGTCAGGCGCAGCGCACGGGCCAGCGCCCGCAGCATCTGCGGTGACGGCTGCGGGCTGCGCGCCTGCTCAAGCCGCCCGTAGTAGTCGACCGACATCCCGGTCAGCTGCGCCACTTCTTCGCGCCGCAGGCCCGCGGTGCGGCGGCGCGCGCCGGCGGGTAGTCCCACATCCGCCGGCGCGATTGCGTCTCGGCGCAGGCGCAGGAACTCGGCCAGCGCATCCCGATCCATCAGACAATTGTCACCCAGTCCGGCACGCCCCAGACAGGGACTGACAATCCCTGGTTCGACGCGTCGTGGTTGCGTCGCCGGTTTCGTCGAAGACTGAGTGCATGCGAACCAAGAAACTCGGAACTTTGACCACATCGGAAATCGGCCTCGGCTGCATGGGAATGTCGGGGGCCTACGGCGAATCCGACCGTGCCGAAAGCATCGCGACGGTGCACGCCGCACTGGATGCGGGCGTGACTCTGTTGGACACCGGCGATTTCTACGGGATGGGGCATAACGAACTGCTGCTAGCGCAGGCCCTCCGGTCGGTGGCACGCGAGGACTATCAACTCAGCGTCAAGTTCGGCGCCCAACTCGGCCCCGACGTGTCCTGGGTCGGCTTCGACACCAGCCCCGCGGCGACGAAATCCGCCGCCGCTTACTCGCTGCAGCGCCTGGGCACCGACTACATCGACATCTACCGACCGGCGCGCCTGGATCCCAGGGTGCCCATCGAGGACACCATCGGCGCCATTGGTGAGCTCGTCGACGCAGGATATGTCCGGCACATCGGGTTGTCGGAGGTGGGATCCGAGACGATCCGGCGGGCCGCGGCAGTGCGGCCGATCGCCGACCTGCAGATCGAGTATTCGCTGGTCTCGCGCGGCGTGGAGCGCGACATCCT
>JAVROZ010000265.1:0-2794 GCA_032162485.1 Mycobacterium sp. | reverse complement strand
AAGCCGCGGGTCAACCCGGCGCCGGCGAAGGTGCCCTACACCCGTGGGCTGCAACATGTCGGCGACCGAGTGTGGGCGTGGACGTTGCCGGATGGCGGATATGGCTGGAGCAACGCCGGTCTGGTCGCGGGTGACGGCGCATCGCTGTTGGTGGACACCCTGTTCGATCTGGCCCTGACCCGCGAAATGCTCACTGCGATGGGGCCGATCACCGATGGAGCGCCGATCACCGATGCGCTGATCACCCACTCCAACGGTGATCACACGCACGGTAACCAACTGTTGGACGCCAAGGTCCGGATCATCGCCGCCACCGGTACGGCCGAGGAGATCGCGCACGAAGCGGGGACGGACAGGCTGGTGAGCATCCAGACGGCTGACTTGGGCCCGTTAGCGACGTCATTTGCGCGAGACCGATTCGGCCACTTCGACTTCAGTGGCATCACATTGCGCAACGCCGATCAGACCTTCGACCGCGAGCTGACGATCGATGTCGGTGGTAGGCGGGTGGACCTGCTGAACCTGGGGCCCGCGCACACCGCCGCTGATTCGGTGGTGCATGTGCCCGACGCCGGCGTGCTCTTCGGCGGAGATCTGTTATTTATCGGTTGCACGCCGATCGTGTGGTCGGGTCCGATCGCCAACTGGATCGCGGCATGTGACGCGATGATCGCGCTGGATGCGCCCATCGTGGTGCCGGGTCATGGCCCGATCACTGATCCCGATGGAATCCGTGCCGTCCGGGGCTATTTCGTGCACATCACCGAGCAAGCCGACGAGGCACACCGCAAGGGACTGTCGTTGGCTGAGGCCGTCGATACCGTCGACCTCGGCGAGTACGCGTCCTGGTTGGACTCTGAGCGGATCGTGGTGAACATGTACCGGCGCTATTGCGAAATCGATCCCGACACTCCCCAGCCGGAGTTACTGGGTCTGTTCGTTATGCAGGCCGAATGGCTGACGAAGCGCCACAAGTGAATTCGTGTTCAATCAAGGAATTGTTCCAGGGATTTTCGGATAGCGGGAAGTGCTGTCGCCGCTTGATGTTCGATGAGAGCGGCTTCGGCGACCATGCCGACCCACAATTGCGCGCTCTCGTAAGGGTGTGGGTGGGTGAGTGCGGCAAAGTCGGGACGGCACAACTCAGCGTTGGCATGGTTCCGATGCCTGATCTCGTCGGTTACTGCCGGCTCGGCGCGCGCTTCCAGCAGCAGCGCGCGCACCCCGCGGTCGCGCAGGCAACCGTCGAGGCACGCGTTGGCGCCGATGACGAGACGGTTGCGTCCGGGGGACAGGTCGACGATGGCGGTCTGCATCTGAGTCGCCAAACGTTCATGGAATTCACGGTGCAGCGCAAGTAAATACGAGGCGCGGTCACCGAAGTGGTGAAAGAAAGTGCCTTTTGCCACTCCGGCGTGCTTGACGATGAGATCAACGCTCAAACCGGTGAGGCCGGTGCGTTCGGATAGCCGCAGACCGGCGTCGATGAGTGATTCTCGGGTCTTGGCCATCGCCTCCTTGCGCCGACCCGGCGGGGTCGCGCGCGGTGTCGACGTCATGCGAGCACTTTAGCTACGCCTTCGCGCTGACTGCGGCGCGAGCAGTCGAACTCGGAATGCGGGGCGTCGGTCGCCGAAGCGGTCATCAGTGACTCCTTGAGGGCAGGATGCAACGATGTTATCGTTGACCGACTAGTCAGTCAATGAAGGGACGCAAGAGATGGTCGCCACGGTGCAGACACGGGTGGGGAAGGTTGCCTACAGCGACACCGGGGAGGGACCCGTGGTGGTCCTGCTGCATGCAACGCTGCATGACCGGCACGACTTCGACGCGATAGCGCCGAGTCTCAGTCGCGACCACCGCGTCATCGCAGTGGACTGGCCGGGCCACGGCGACTCGCCGGCTCCGACGCCGAACTATCAGCCGACCGCGGCGTCCTTCGCCGACGTTCTTGTCGATGTGGTCGTCGCACTTGATCTGCCACCCGCTGCGTTCATCGGCAACTCCGTCGGCGGCTTCGCTGCCGCACGGTTGGCGATCAACGACCCACACCGGGTTTCGCGACTGGTATTGGTCAACTCGGGCGGTTTCATTGCCAGTCCGGCCAGCAACATCTACGCCCGTGTGCTGGGCAGGCCGGCGGTGATGAAACGAGTGCTGCCGCGGTTCATCCCCAGCTACATGAAGGCGACCACAGACACCGACCGTGCCATTCAGGACCGCGAGCTGGCTCGTGCGAAAACCCGCGAAGGGGTCGTTCTGACGGCCGCAATGTGGCGCAGTTTCGCCTCGCCGGAACATAACCTGCGTCCGCGCGCCGATCGCATTACCGCGCCGTGCCTAGTGATCTGGGGATCGAAAGATACTGCGATCCCGATGCGATTGGGGCGGGTCACCGCAGGCGCGATTCCGGGAGCGCGGCTGGAAGTGCTGCCAACGGGCCACGTGCCGTTTGCCTCAGACCCCGACGGTTTCCTCGCGATCGTCGCGCCGTTCCTGACGGCCGGCAGCGGCGGCCAGGCGCCGTCTCTGGCTGACATGCCATAACGTTTGCCCGCCTCTGAGCGACAATTGTTCAGCGGCCCCGGACGAGTTCGCCGACTTCCACTGCATGGTGGTTATGAGTGGAGCGAACGTCGTCTCCGACAGGTGCCAATGTGGCGGTGTGCATGAACGCTCACGGCGTCTGAACTGCTAGTAGTTTCGACCCGTCCCAATCGATCTTGGTTGCAACGCTTTTGATCACTAAGGGTGTCCACCGTCATGTATGCGACGGTGACACGTTCGCGATGGC
>JAVROZ010000264.1:0-7370 GCA_032162485.1 Mycobacterium sp. | reverse complement strand
TCGAGGATCTTGACCTTGACGCCTTTGACCACCGGTCCAACCGTCGACGGGTCCTTTTCCAGGTCTTTAGGCCCGGCGATGGCGGCGAATGCAATCTCGGTCGACCCGTACATGTTGTAGATGACCGGACCGAAGTCCTTGAGCGCGCGTGCTGCCAGTTCGCCACCCAACTGCGAACCCGACACGAAGATGATCTTCAGGTTGGAGAGATCGGGCTTCTTGTCCATCTTCTCGATCGCGTCCAACAGTCGCGACAGCATCACCGGCACCACGACCATGGCGGTTGCCTTGTGCTTCTCGAGGTCTTCGAGCACCAGCGGCGGCTTGAACTTGCGGCGCAGCACCAGCGTCGAGCCCAGGAACATCCCGAGGGTGGCGTGCAGGAAGCCCAGCGCGTGGAACATCGGCGCCGGCAGCGAGGTGATCTCGTTGGCCTTGAACGGCACATGCGACAGGATGCCGCCGACCGGCGCCAAGGTGGGTGGCGTGCTGCGGTTCGCGCCCTTGGGGGTGCCGGTGGTGCCGCTGGTCAGGATGATGATCGACGCGTGCTTGCTGGCCTTGGGAGCCGGGTCCTTGCTACTGCGCTCGATCAGGTCGGCGAGCGTCTCGTCCTGGCTGCCGGAGTCCTCGTCGCTGTCCGGGTTGGTGCCTAAAGCCCGCAACTTGCCCAGCTCAGGGTCGGCCTTGCTGACGACCTTGCAGTATTCGTCGTCGTAAATGATCACTTTGGCGCCTTCGCGCTCCGACACCTCTTTGACCTGAGGCCCGGAGAACTCGCTGTTCAACAAGATGATGCGGGCGCCCACGCGGGCAGCACCAAAGTAGGCGATGAGGAACCAGCGAGTGTTGCGGGCCAGGATGGCGACGCCGTCGCCGCCCTTGACGCCCATCTCGAGCAGGCCATTGGCCACCGCATGGGCCGTTTCGTCGAGTTCCTTGAAACTGAACTCGCCGTCTTCGTCGATGCATGCCGCGCGGTCGGGACTACGCGCGGCGTTGAGTGCGGGCAGCATGCCGAACTCACCCCACTTGACGATGCCGCTGGCCATAGCGGCGTAGTTCTGCGGCGGTTCTATCCGGAATGCGCCGGCCTCGAAGATCTTGCGCACGTAATGCAACTCGGCGGCGCCGCGTTCCACGTATTGCTGGATTTTTCCGACGCCGGGTACATCGCTCAGGCTAGGCATAATCCTCACCATATGTGACGGAGGTCGCAATGCGACCAGTGGTTTCCCCCGAATTACCATCAAGTCCCATGACCAAACCCACGTCGCTGGAAGTGGCCGGCCGCGAGGTCACCGTCACCCATCCGGGCAAGGTCGTCTTTCCTGATCTAGGCATCACCAAACTGGACCTGATCAGCTACTACCTGAGCGTGGCCGACGGCGCGCTGCGCGGCGTGGCCGGTCGGCCGATGATTCTCAAGCGCTTCGTCAAAGGCATCTCCGAAGAAGCGGTGTTTCAGAAGCGCGCGCCCGCGAAGCGCCCGGACTGGGTGGACGTCGCCACCCTGCGTTACGCGTCGGGCACCTCGGCCGACGAGGCCGTGATCCATGACGCGGCCGGACTGGCCTGGGCCATCAACATGGGCTGCGTCGACCTCAATCCGCATCCGGTGCTGGCCGGCGACCTCGATCACCCCGACGAACTGCGGATCGACCTGGACCCGATGCCCGGGGTGTCCTGGCAGCGAATCGTCGACGTGGCGTTGGTGGCCCGCGAGGTGCTCGAAGATCACGGCCTGACCGCGTGGCCCAAGACCTCTGGGTCGCGCGGCTTTCACGTGTATGCCCGGATCGCCCCGCACTGGCCGTTCCGGCAGGTTCGACTGGCCGCCCAGACCGTCGCCCGCGAGGTCGAACGCCGAGCACCCCATCTGGCGACCAGCCGGTGGTGGAAGGAAGAACGCGAGGGCGTGTTCGTCGACTTCAACCAGAACGCGTTCGACCGCACCGTCGCCTCGGCGTACTCGGTGCGCGCCACCCCCGACGCCCGGGTATCCACGCCGCTGCACTGGGACGAAGTCACCGACTGCCGTCCGGAGAAATTCACCATCGGCACCGTCGGCGACCGGTTCGCCGAAATGGGCGACCCCTGGGCGGGCATGGACGACGCGGTAGGCAGCCTCGACCCATTGTTGATGTTGGCCGAGGAGTTGGGTCCGCCGGAAAGGGCACCAAAAGGGGTTAAAAAGGGTGGCGGCGCGGCTGGCGGCCGACGTCAATCCACCATGCCGCTGATCGAGGTCGCCCGCACCAAGACCAAGGACGAGGCCATGGCCGCATTGGACATCTGGCGCCAGCGCCATCCCGCCGCAGCCGAGCGCCTGCAGCCCGCCGACGTCCTGGTCGACGGGATGCGCGGGCCCAGTTCGATCTGGTACCGCATCCGCATCAACCTGCAGCATGTGCCGTCCGACGAACGACCTGCGCAGGAAGAACTGATCGCTGACTACAGTCCCTGGCACGGTTACACGCCCAAACCTCGGCCACGTAACTGACGGCCCGGTAAGACACGCGATACTCTCACGCTGTGCAACAGGGATGGACTCGGCGGGGGTTCTTGCAGGCCGCCGGGGCCGCCGGACTGCTCACGGCGTGCTCCGAAAACAAGCCGCCACCGGGGTCACCCGGCGGCGGGTCGGTGACAGTCACTCACCTCTTCGGTCAGACCGTCGTCAAGGAACCGCCTAAGCGGGTGGTCAGTGCCGGTTACACCGAGCAGGATGACCTGCTGGCCCTCGGCGTGGTGCCCATCGCGGTGACCAACTGGTTCGGCGACCAACCCTTCGCGGTGTGGCCGTGGGCCCAACCCAAACTCGGCGCGGCACAACCGGTCGTGCTCAACCTGGACAACGGCATTCAGGTCGACCAGATCGCCGGACTGAAACCCGACCTGATCGTGGCGACCAATGCCGGCCTGGATGCCGGTACCTACCAGAAGCTGTCGGCGATCGCCCCGACGATCGCCCAGTCCGGCGACGATGCGTTCTTCGAGCCGTGGAAGGACCAAGCCACCGCGATCGGGCAGGCGGTATTCCAGGCCGACCAGATGAAGTCCCTGGTGACCGCGGTGGACCAGAGATTCACCGACATCGCCCAGAAGAATCCGACCTGGAAGGCCAGGAAGGCACTGCTGATGCAGGGCCGGCTGTGGCAGGGCACGGTGGTCGCTACCGTGGCGGGCTGGCGGACCGACTTCCTGAGCCAGATGGGCCTGGTCATCACCGACAGCATCAAGTCCTTCACCACCGATCACCGCGCGGTCATCCCCCGCGATCACATCAAAGAGGTGCTCGATTCGGCCGATGTGGTGATCTGGTCGACGGAGAGCCCCGAGGACCAGCAGGCACTGCTGGCCGACCCGGAAGTGGCGGCCTCGCAGGCGACCGCACAGCGGCGCCACATCTTCACCACGAAGGACCTGGCCGGAGCCATCGCCTTCGCGTCGCCGCTGAGCTACCCCGTGGTCGCCGATCAACTGCCCCCGCAGATCGGCAAGATTCTGGGCTAGCGCCGCTCGCATGAGCATTTGCTAAGGCAGCTCTGGCAGAGCTCGAAAGTTCCTGGCCGACTCCGCAATCCCGGGGTTACGGTGAATCATGAGTGTGACGGACACCGACATCTCGACTGAGCCGTGCCACCAGGCGTGCAGCATCGTTGACTACGGCGACCAAGCGCTGATGCTGCAATGTGACAGCACCGCGGATGTATTGGCGTGGACGGCGGCGGTGCGTGCTGCCGCACTGGCCGGCGTAGTCGACGTCGTCCCGGCATCCCGGACCGTGCTGGTGAAGCTGCACGGGCCCCGCTTCCAGGGAGCAATCCGCCAGCGTTTACGCAAGTTGGCGGTCACGCCCAGTCCCGTCGACGATGACGACCAGGGACCGGAGGTGCTCATCGAGGTCGTCTACGACGGCCCGGACCTGGCTGAGGTCGCCGATTACACCGGCCTGAGCACCGCGCAGGTCATCGATGCCCACACCAGCACCCGGTGGCGGGTCGGATTCAGCGGGTTCGCGCCCGGTTTCGCCTATCTGATCGGCGGCGACGAGCGGCTTCGCGTTCCGCGGCGCTCCGAACCGCGGACGTCGCTGCCGGCGGGATCGGTGGGCCTGGCCGGCGAATTCAGCGCGATTTATCCGCGCCGCTCGCCCGGTGGATGGCAGATCATCGGCCACACCGATGCGGTGGTGTGGGACATCGACCGACCCGACCCGGCATTGCTCACCCACGGCGTATGGGTCCGGTTCCAAACCGCCTAGAGCAGCCTGAAGTAGGAGAGGCTATGACGACGTTGGAAATCCTGCGCAGTGGACCGCTGGCACTCGTCCAGGATCTTGGTCGGGCCGGGCTGGCCCACCTGGGCGTCGGCCGCTCCGGCGCCGCGGACCGTGGTTCGCACACGCTGGCAAACCGGCTGGTTGCCAATCCCGATGACTGGGCCACCGTCGAGGTGACATTCGGCGGGTTGTCGGCCCGGGTTCGCGGCGGCGACCTCGATATCGCCGTGACCGGCGCCGACACCGACCCGACCGTTGACGGAACCATGTTCGGCACCAACAGCATTCACCACGTCCGCGACGGGCAGGTGATCTCTCTTGGCACGCCCCGCGCCGGACTCCGGACATATCTGGCGGTGCGCGGCGGTGTCTGCGTCACGCCGGTGCTGGGCTCACGCAGTTACGACGTGATGTCGGAGATCGGACCGTTGCCGCTCCAGGCCGGAGACGTGCTTCCGGTGGGTGAACACACCGACGACTATCCCGAACTCGACCAAGCCCCGGTCGCCGCGATCACCCACGACGCGGTCGAGCTACGTGCCATAGCCGGGCCGCGCGACGACTGGTTCGTCGACCCCGACGCACTGGTCCACACCGAGTGGGTGGCATCCGACCGCAGCGACCGGGTGGGGATGCGCCTGGTCGGCAACCCCCTGCAGCACCGCAACCCAGACCGGCAGCTACCCAGCGAGGGCACGACCCGCGGCGCGATCCAGGTGCCCCCCAACGGATTACCCGTCATCCTGGGGCCCGACCACCCCGTCACCGGCGGATACCCGGTCATCGGCGTGGTGGTGGACGGAGACATCGACAAGCTGGCGCAGGTGCGTCCCGGTCAGCACGTGCGACTGCACTGGGCGCGGCCCCGACGGTCGGGCTGAACAAAACCTGGTAGAACAAGGATCGTGCACACAGCACGCCTGGTACACACCGCCGATCTGGACAGCGACACCCGCCAGCGAATCTGCCAGATGGTCACTGCGGCGTTCGCCGGTGACTTCGACGAGGCCGACTGGGAACATGCACTGGGCGGCATGCACGCGCTGGTCTGGCATCACGGCGCGATCATCGCGCACGCCGCAGTGGTACAGCGCCGACTCATCTACCAAGGCAACGCACTGCGTTGCGGATACGTCGAAGGTGTTGCGGTACGCGAAGATTGGCGCGGTCAGGGACTGGTCCGGGCGCTGCTGGACGGCCTCGAGCAGGTGATGCGCGGCGCTTATCAACTCGGTGCGCTCAGTTCCACGGTGCAGGCCCGCGGACTGTACGCGTCTCGTGGCTGGCTACCGTGGCTCGGCACGACGTCGGTGCTGTCCCCGACCGGCCCGACCCGCACACCCGAGGATGACGGCACGGTATTCGTCCTGCCGGTCAGCATCACGCTGGACACCTCCGCCGAGCTGACCTGCGATTGGCGCGACGGCGACGTCTGGTAACCCACCCTCACAGCCCATGCTGCGGTGCGGTGATCGGAAATTCATCCCCGGGTCACTGCGCGAAGCGCCCGGGCAATAAAGCATTTCTAGCGTGATCGGCAAGGTCGCTGACGTTAGGAGTCTTCATGCTTGCCGAGTGGACGGAATCGTTTCGTGGGTCACTGCGGGGCCGCTCCCACGTGATCTCCGACTGGGACCCGGAGGACGAAACCGCCTGGGAGGCCGGCAACAAGGACATCGCCCGGCGCAACTTGATCTGGTCGGTGGCGGCCGAACACGTCGGCTTCTCAATCTGGTCGATCTGGTCGGTGATGGTCCTCTTCATGCCCGCGTCGATTTACGGGTTTTCGGCGGGGGACAAGTTCCTACTCGGCGCCACCGCGACGCTGGTCGGCGGCTGTCTGCGCTTTCCGTACACGTTTGCCACCGCGAAGTTCGGCGGCCGCAACTGGACGATCTTTTCCGCACTGGTGCTGTTGCTTCCCACCGTTGGAACGCTGCTCTTGCTGGCCAACCCGGGTTTGCCGCTTTGGCCGTACCTGGTGTGCGCCGCGCTGGCGGGGTTCGGTGGCGGCAACTTCGCCTCGTCCATGACGAATATCAACGCGTTTTTTCCCCAACGACTTAAGGGCTGGGCGCTGGCCCTCAACGCGGGCGGCGGCAATCTGGGGGTGCCGATGATCCAGCTCGTCGGTCTGTTGGTGATCGCGACCGTGGGTGACCGCCAGCCCTACTGGGTGTGCGCGGTGTACCTGGTTCTGCTCGCTGTCGCCGGCGTCGGTGCGGCCCTCTACATGGACAATCTGGAGCAGTACCGCATCGAGATGAACACCATGCGCAAGGTCCTGGCCGAGCCGCACACCTGGGTGGTTTCGTTGCTGTACATCGGAACCTTCGGTTCGTTCATCGGATTCTCCTTCGCGTTCGGCCAGGTGCTGCAGATCAACTTCATCGCCGGTGGCCAGTCCACCGCGCAGGCCGCATTGCACGCCGCTCAAATCGCCTTCCTTGGACCACTATTGGGGTCATTGTCCCGGGTGTACGGCGGGCGCCTGGCCGACCGGATCGGCGGCGGGCGGGTCACCCTGGGCGCCTTCTGTGCGATGATCCTGGCGGCCGGAATCCTGGTCAGTGTAAGTACATTCGCTGAAAATCACCGCGGGCCCGCCCCGGCAAGCGCGATGGTGGGCTACATCGTGGGGTTCGTGGCGTTGTTCATTCTGTCTGGAATCGGCAACGGCTCTGTGTACAAGATGATTCCGTCGATATTCGAGGCGCGCAGTCACGCCCTCGGGGTCGACGAGGCGCAGCGTCGGGAATGGTCGCGCTCGATGTCTGGCGCACTGATCGGCTTCGCCGGAGCGATCGGCGCACTGGGCGGTGTCGGCGTCAATCTCGCTCTGCGTCAGTCTTATTTGAGTAGCGGCTCGGCAACGTCCGCCTTCTGGGTCTTCGTGGGGTTCTACGTCGGTGCTTCGGTGCTGACCTGGGCGACGTACGTACGCAGGCCGCTCGCGGCGACTGATCAAACCGGCAGTGCGGCGCCCGCCGGTCTGGCTTATGTGTAACGAATTTCACTCGATTCGCATTTGTCAGCGTCCTGTCAGACAACTGGGATTCAACTTTCAGCGGATATCGCCCTTGTT
>JAVROZ010000263.1:0-2974 GCA_032162485.1 Mycobacterium sp. | reverse complement strand
ATGTGGGGTGAGGCCCTGGCCATGGCGGTGCCGGTCGCTGTGCTGATGGCGACTTGCGGGGCCATGACCGGGATGGTGCTCACCGGCCAGAAGCTTCCGCGCCGTGCGATTGGCATCTCGATAGTTGCGGCAACCGTGTTGGTGATCGGCGGCGCGGTCGCCAATGGGCTGCACATCATCATCCCGAGCAAGAACACCGCGACGATCAACCTGACCGAGTTGCCGAGCGAGCCCGGCAAACGCATGGTGTCCGCCGATGTACAGATCAACCCGCCCAACTTGATAAAGGACAATCCCGATTGGGTGTCGATCACGTCGTGGCAAGGGAAGATGGTGAACAACCGCGGTCTGGTTGTCGACCGGCTCCAGCGGGTTGGCCCCGGGCACTACCGCACCACCGAACCCATCCCGGTCTGGGGGTCCTGGAAGACGCTGCTGCGCGTGCAGGACGGCTACACCATGACCGCCGTGCCGATCTATGAACCGGCCGACGAGGCGATACCGGCTCCTGAAGTACCGGCTGACGCGTCGATTACCCGGCCGTTTGTCCTGGAGAACACCATCCTGCAGCGCGAACGCGACCCGAATGCGCCGGAGTGGCTCTTCACCGCGGGCTCGATTTTAGTGCTGATCTTCACGCTGATGGTGATCTCCGCACTGACCTGGGGCGCCGGCCGAATCAATGGCGAAATGACCAAACCCAAACAGGTCGAGGAAGAAAAGCACCCGCTGCCAGAAGCCGCGTAGCCGATGGGGAACCGACGCGCCCGCATCGCGGTGTGGGCGGGGTTGCTGATGTGGGCGGTGATCGCCTGCGGTGGAAAGGCGCCGAGCAACCCCGCCACCCCGGCCTTGGAACTCAGTGTCACCATCGCCAACGGGCAAGTCACGCCGACCAACGCCACGCTGCAGGCCAAGGTGAAACAGCAGATCACCCTGCATGTCACCAGTGACGCCACCGACGAACTGCATGTCCACTCGGTTCCCGATCACAAGTTCTCGGTCGCGGCCGCGCCCAACCAGACCTTCCAGTTCAGCGTCGACGTCCCCGGCAGTGTCGACGTCGAGTCGCACCATATGCACAAGACGATCGCCACCATCCAAGTCCAGCCGTGACCGAGGGGCGGTCCCCGTCGGTTCTCGCGCATGGCCTCGGCGGGTCGAATGATCTTCCGGTCCCCTACACGTTTGCGTTGATCGGTGCGGCCTGGGCACTGACGTTCACGTTCGCGTTGGTGGCTTTGGCGTGGCGGAACCCGCGATTTGATCCGGATAAGCCGGGCCACGCGCTGCCGGATGTAGTCACCACGGTGGTTGATGCCCGCGCCACCCGTTGGTCGTTGGCGGGGTTGGCGTTTGCCTTCGCAGGATGGGTCGTTGCGGCAGGCGTTTGCGGACCGCAGACGCAGTCCAACGGTCTACTCGGTGCGTTCTACGTGTTGCTCTGGGTCGGGTTGGTTGCGGCCTCGTTGTTCTTTGGACCGGTGTGGCGAGTGATCTCACCGATCCGAACCGTGTACCTGCTGCTGCGGCGCTGCCTGCCCGAGCGCTTCAGCCGGCCGCGGTGCAGCTATCCCGAGAGCTGGGGTTACCGTCCCGCCGCGGCCGGGTTGTTCGTCTTCGTCTGGATGGAGCTGGCCAGCCCCGATTCGGCGTCGCTAACCGCGGTGAAGACGTGGCTGCTGGTCTACAGCGTCGTGCTGCTGGCCGGAGCGTGGCTCTGTGGCCAGCGCTGGTTCGCGCGAGTCGACCCGTTCGGCGTGTACAGCATGGCGGTGTCGCGCCTGTGCCCGTTCTGGCGCAACCCGGACACCGGCAATATCGTCATCGGCAACCCGTTCGACCATCTGCCGTCGCTGCCCGTGCGTCCTGGCGTGGTGATGATGCTCGCGGTGTTGCTCGGCTCCACCGCATTCGACAGCTTTTCGGCGTCACCGGCCTGGCGTAACTTCGCGGATGGGATTGCTCGCGGCGCGCACGGTCTGCCGGAGGTCCTGACGTCCTCGGCGCTGCGCACCGTCGGTTTGCTCATCTTCATTTCTATTGTCGCACTGACGTTTTCGCTTGCAGCGCGGGCAACAGGCGGTGTCGACGCGGAGCAGCGCCGAGCGCTGCCCGGCCAGCTGGCGCACTCGCTGATTCCGATCGTGGTGGGCTACATCTTCGCGCACTACCTGACCTACCTCGTGGAGCGCGGCCAGCAGGCCGTCATCGCACTCGCCGACCCGTTCGGCCGAGGGTGGGATCTGCTGGGGCTCGCGCATCAGCAGGTGGCCTATGTGTTGTCGATGCACCCCGCGGTGCTGTCCACGACCAAGGTCGCCTGCGTGGTCACCGGGCACATCGTGGCGGTGATCGCAGCCCATGACAAAGCGCTGCGGCTGCTGCCGTCCGCCCATCAACTCACCGGACAGCTCACCATGATGCTGGTCATGGTCGGCTACACGTTCACCGGTTTGTATCTGCTGTTCGGCGGATAGGCGGTCTTGCCGCGGACGGATGCGGCCGGGATAGGGTCGTTGCGCAGGGCAACCCCGACTCGAAAGACAGCTTCGGCTTTCTTGCGCCGGGTGGCCCTCGCCTGCTTCCAGACCGCACCTGAAAGGAAGTCAATTGGCCTTGCGGCGTTCGACCGAGCGAGCGCTACCCGACGAAGGTTCACCGGGCCGCACGAGCCGACGCCGCCGACCGCACCTGGTGTCGTGGTTCAGCCTGCAGTCCAAGGTCATGGCGATGCTGTTGACAGCCAGCTTGATGTCGTTGGGTGTGATTGGAGTGGTTGGGTATGTGGCCGCGCGTCATGCTCTGCTGCCCGCCGTTTTCCAGCGGATGACCCAACTGCGTTCGGCGCCCAAGGGATTCGGGTCAGTAGCCTGACCGAGTTCGAGCACGCGTTCACCCGTTCGCTGAGCGAGCCGGGGGTGACGATCATCGACGTACTCGTCGACTACACCCGCAACACTGAGCTGTTCGC
>JAVROZ010000262.1:0-3081 GCA_032162485.1 Mycobacterium sp. | reverse complement strand
GGCCACCATCGTCTCGCCGCGCGCGGCGATCGAGGCCAAGGTGCTCGTCACCGAACGGATGACCCCGTTGCTGATCGGCGGGCACACCATCCACCAGGTCGGACTGCCCTACCACTGGGGTGTGGGCGGTGACGCGGTGGTCAGCGGCGATGCGGCGAACGATCTGCTCGGGGTGGCACTGGACCCGAACGTGCAGATCCAGGAGTCCAAGGTGGGATCCTGTGACATCCGGCCGGGCCGCCGGCCGCAGGGAGAAGAACTGCTGCGCCTCATCGCCGAGTACCAGTCCCGCGCGGGCGCGACCGTCGAGACGGACAATATCCGTGTCACCGAAGCACCTGTCACCGAACGGGAGGGCTGATGGGCCAACTGGCCGGACCGACCGACCCCACCGCCGACGCGCGGTGGGCGGACCCGCAGCCGCGCAAGGGCTTCTTCACCGACACCTCGATCTGCATCGGCTGCAAAGCGTGCGAGGTGGCCTGCAAGGAGTGGAATCGCAACCCGCTCGACGGTGACCTGGAGATACTGGGCTCGTCCTACGACAACACCGGCCACCTGGGCGCCAGCACCTGGCGGCACGTCGCTTTCATCGAGCAAGGGCAGGAGCGAATCGAGGAAGCGCGGGAATCCGGGCGTGCGCTGGTGAACCTCGGGATGCCCGCCGTGCCGAGCCCACCCGATACCCGGCCGCCGGACACGCCGGAGTTTCGCTGGCTGATGTCGTCCGATGTGTGCAAGCACTGCACGCACGCCGGTTGCCTCGACGTGTGCCCCACGGGTGCGCTGTTCCGCACCGAGTTCGGCACCGTCGTTGTCCAGGACGACGTCTGCAACGGATGCGGCACCTGTGTGGCCGGATGCCCGTTCGGGGTCGTCGAGCGCCGCAGCGACGGCACCTACACCACGCCTACCAAGCGATCCGAGCGTCCCGAAGAAGAGTTCGTCACCGGTGTCGCCCAGAAGTGCACCCTGTGTTACGACCGGCTGGTCGACGACCAGACGCCCGCCTGCGCAAAGGCCTGCCCGACGACGTCGATCAAGTACGGCAACCACGACGACCTGGTGGCGAACGCGCGAGAACGTGTCGCCGACCTGCACGCGCGTGGGCAAACCGAGGCCCGCCTTTACGGCGCCAACGACAAGGACGGCGTCGGCGGCACCGGCGCGATCTTCCTGCTGCTCGATGAGCCGGAGGTCTACGGGTTGCCGCCCGACCCCCGGGTTCCCACCGCCGACCTGATGCAGATGTTCAGGCGGGCGGGGGCGGCGGCGGCCGGTATGGTCGCCGTAGCGGCGCTGGCATTCTGGCGGGACCGGTGAAGCATCGATGAGCACGTCGGAGTACGACAACCTGCGTCCGCCCGAGCCGGCCGGGGGCAAACGTCGCAGAAGGGGCCCGAGGGACAAGGGCAACCGCCGCCGCGACGACTCGGTAATGGTGCCCGAGGCGCAGTTCACCAGCTACTACGGACGCCCGGTGGTGAAGCCGGCGCCGTGGGGCCCCGAGGTTGGGGCGTACTTGTTCCTCGGCGGGGTGGCGGGGGGATCCGGTCTGCTGGCTGCGGGCGCCCAGCTCACCGGGCGACCGACGTTGCGCCGCAATGCGAGGTTGTCCGCGCTGGTTGCCGTGATGCTTGGAGCGGTCGCGCTGATCAAGGATCTGGGCCGTCCCGAACGCTTCGTCAACATGTTGCGGACCATCAAACTGACCTCGCCGATGAGCCTCGGATCCTGGATCCTGAGCTTCTTCAGCGCGGGCATCGGCGTTGCCGCGGCGTCCGAGATCGACCGAATGACCGGCGAGCGTATTCCGCTGGGTCCGCTACGCCCTGTGCTGCACGCAGCCGAGGGGCCCGCCGGTTTGGAGGCCGCCGTGTTCGCGGCCCCGCTGGCCGTCTATACCGCAGTGCTGCTGTCCGACACCGCTACCCCGACTTGGAACGCTGCGTATAGAGACCTGCCGTTCGTCTTCGTCAGTTCGGCGAGCCTGGCCGCATCGGGATTGGCGATGATCACCACCCCGGTCTCCGAGGCGGGGCCCGCCCGCAAGTTGGCCGTTATCGGAGCAATCGGCGATCTGATCTCTGCCAGGTTCACGGAGTACCGGATGGACCCGGTGACCAGAGAACCGCTGCACCAAGGCGCACCCGGACGCTTACTGGCATCGAGCGAATGGCTCGCCGCCGCAGGGGGTTTGGGCGCGCTGCTCGGCGGGCACCGCCGCGATCTTGCAGCCCTGTCGGGCCTGACGCTGCTGACGGCGTCGGCAATGCTGAGGTTCGGTTTCTTCGAGGCGGGCAAGGCGTCGACGCGCGATCCGCGCTACACGATCGAGCCGCAGAAGCGCCGACTGGCGGCACGCCGCGCCGCAGGCATCACCGACGACTCGATCACGACCGGCGGTTGAGCGGGCTAGCGGATTTCGATGCCCACTCCCGCGACCGTGTGGCCGATCACCGGATGACCGGGTAGTTCGCCGACAACCAGCAGCCCACCGGAGGTCTGCGCGTCGGCCAGCAGCAACAAGTCGTCCTCGCTGACGTCCGGCGCCTGGCGCAGATGTGGCCGGACCCAGTCGAGATTGCGCCGGGTCCCACCGGAGACGAAACCCTCGCGCAGCGCCGCGTGTGCGCCTTCGATCACCGGTACAGCGGAACGTTCCAGCACGGCGCCGACCCCCGAGGCCCGACACATCTTGTGCAGGTGCCCCAGCAGGCCGAAACCGGTGACGTCGGTGGCCGCGCGTACCCCGGAAGCTGTTGCCGCCGCCGCGGCGTCGCGGTTCAACTGGGTCATCGTCGCGATCGCCGCCGCGAAGACCTCCCCCGTCTGCTTGTGCCGGTTGTTGAGCAGTCCGACGCCGAGCGGTTTGGTGAGGGTCAGCGGCAGACCCGCCATTGCGGCGTCATTGCGGAGCAGGCGGTCAGGGTCGGCCACACCCGTGACAGCCATGCCGTACTTGGGCTCGGGGTCGTCGATGCTGTGCCCGCCTGCAACGTGGCAACCGGCCTCGCTGGCGACGTCGTACCCACCCCTGAGCACCTCGCGCAGCAGCTCCTTGGGCAGGACGTCACGCGG
>JAVROZ010000261.1:0-2709 GCA_032162485.1 Mycobacterium sp. | reverse complement strand
GCCGGCGAGGCACAGCAGCGGGTGATGCGGCTGTCTATACCGGGACGCCACATGGCACTCAATGCGCTGGGCGCGCTGCTGGCCGCGATCGAGATCGGCGCACCCGTCGACGAAGTGCTCGACGGCCTGGCCACTTTCGAAGGGGTGCGGCGCCGATTCGAATTGGTCGGCACCGCGAATTCGGTACGGGTGTTCGACGACTACGCCCACCATCCGACCGAGATCAGCGCGACTCTGACGGCGGTACGGGCGGTGATCCAGCAGACCGGCAGCGGTCGTTCGCTGGTCGTATTTCAGCCCCACTTATATTCGCGGACAAAGGCTTTCGCTCAAGAATTCGGTCGCGCACTGGACGGCGCCGACGAGGTTTTCGTGCTCGATGTATTCGGCGCGCGCGAACAGCCGCTCGCGGGCGTCAGCGGAGCCAGCGTCGCCGAACACGTGAGCGTGCCCGTCCACTACCTGCCGGATTTCTCGGCGGTGGCCCAGCAGGTGGCGGCTGCCACTGGCCCCGGTGACGTCGTCGTCACCATGGGTGCGGGTGACGTGACATTGCTGGGCCCCGAGATCGTGACCGCGCTGCGGCTGCGGGCCAACCGCAGCGCGCCCGGCCGGCCGGGGGTATTGCAGTGACCGAGTCCGGCAGCGCCCACGTCGAGGGTGAACCGGACGTCGAACCGCAGGGGTCACCCACCGACGTGGTCTCAGACGAGTCAACGGTGATTCCCGACGACTCGAGCGATGCGAACGAGGCGGCCACCGAACTCAGCTCCACCGAAATCCAGGACGGCCAAGAATCCGCCACGCAAGACGCGAAGGACGATCTCGAGGGGCCGCGCCGGCGCGCCCGTCGCGAACGCGCCGAGCGCCGCGCCGCTCAGTCCCGCGCCACCGCGATCGAGCAAGCTCGCCGCGATGCCAAGCGGCGCGCCCGCGGGCACGTCGTCAACCAGCCCAAACAACCTGCGCGCGGAGTTGTTCGGGGCCTGAAGGTGGTGCTCGCGACGGTGGTGCTGGTCGTCGTCGGAGTCGGGCTTGGTCTGATCCTCTACTTCACGCCGGCGATGGCGGCCCGCAATATCGTCGTCGCCGGAACCGGAACGGTAACCCGCGAGGAAGTCCTTGAGGCCGCACAGGTGCGGCCGGGAACGCCGTTGCTGCAGATCAACACCAACCAGGTCGCCGACCGGATAGCCGCCATCCGGCGGGTGGCCAGCGCCCGGGTGCAGCGGCAGTATCCGTCGGCGCTGCACATCACCATCGTCGAGCGGGTTGCAGTGGTGGTGAAGGATTTCCCGGACGGCCCTCACCTGTTTGATCGCGACGGCGTGGATTTCGCCACCGACCCACCGCCTCCGGCGCTTCCTTATATCGAAGTGGAGAACCCAGGCCCGGCCGACCCGGCCACGCTGGCGGCCCTGAAAGTCCTGACCGCGCTGCGCCCGGAAGTCGCGGGCCAGGTGGGACGCATCGCAGCCCCTTCGGTGTCCTCGATCACGCTCACCCTGTCCGACGGCCGGGTGGTGATCTGGGGGACCACCGATCGAGCCGACGAGAAGGCCGAGAAGCTGGCGGCGCTGCTAACCCAGCCGGGTCGCACCTACGACGTGTCCAGTCCCGACCTGCCGACCGTGAAATAGCGCTTACGGTCAGCGGTTCTTGTTGTGGCGCACAAAAAAATGCCTGCGGCGCGTCGGCGCGCCTGCACGGTTGGTGCCCGTCGTACCCATACGGTTCTGGTTACGCGGAACTACTTGACATAACTCTAACTCTATGGTTGAGGTTGAGGGTTTTGCAAGCAGACACGCTGGGAGACCCAGGGAAACTGAGTCCATCAGGGAGGAAGACGAATGATGACCCCCCCACATAACTATCTGGCCGTAATCAAGGTCGTGGGCATCGGTGGCGGCGGCGTCAATGCCGTCAATCGGATGATCGAGCAGGGCCTCAAAGGTGTGGAGTTCATCGCGATCAACACCGACGCGCAGGCGTTGTTGATGAGCGATGCCGACGTCAAACTGGATGTCGGCCGCGACTCCACGCGTGGGCTGGGGGCCGGAGCCGACCCGGAGGTCGGGAAAAAGGCTGCCGAGGACGCCCGGGAGGAGATCGAGGAGCTGCTCCGCGGCGCCGACATGGTGTTCGTCACCGCGGGTGAGGGTGGTGGCACCGGTACCGGCGGGGCGCCCGTCGTCGCCAGCATCGCCCGCAAACTCGGGGCGTTGACCGTCGGTGTCGTCACGCGGCCATTCTCCTTCGAAGGCAAGCGGCGCAGCAACCAGGCCGAGAACGGGATCGCGTCGCTGCGCGAAAGCTGCGACACCCTCATCGTTATACCCAACGACCGGCTGCTGCAGATGGGCGACGCCGCGGTATCGCTGATGGATGCGTTCCGCAGCGCGGACGAGGTGCTGCTCAACGGCGTGCAGGGCATCACCGACCTGATCACCACCCCGGGCTTGATCAACGTCGACTTCGCCGACGTCAAGGGCATCATGTCCGGCGCCGGCACCGCCCTGATGGGCATCGGCTCGGCCCGAGGCGAGGGGCGGTCGCTCAAAGCGGCCGAAATCGCCATCAACTCGCCGCTGCTGGAAGCCTCGATGGAGGGCGCACAGGGCGTGCTGATGTCGATCGCCGGTGGCAGCGACCTGGGCCTGTTCGAGATCAACGAGGCGGCCTCGCTGGTGCAGGACGCAGCGCACCAGG
>JAVROZ010000260.1:0-4536 GCA_032162485.1 Mycobacterium sp. | reverse complement strand
GTCTCACCTGTTCTTCCAGTTCAACCAGCTTTACATCTTTGCCGGATACGGCGGCGGCAATCAACCATGGACCCATCCTGACGATGCGCCCCGGCCGGCCACGTTTGCGGTGGACTACCAGAGGCTCTACGAGATGCCCCCGCTGGAATCGGGCGGCCTTCACGACGGGCAGACCGCCCACGGATTCGTCGGCTTCGCTATGCCGACGGGAGGCGACCTTTACATCACGTTCAACGATCCCGAGCAACACGGGCCCTACACCGAAGCGGGCTTGATAGTCCACACCTGATCGGCGCGAGATACCCACGTTCGAGTCGTCATGGACTAACTAAGATCACCTTGCCGGATCTGCTGAAACCGTCAAATTGGCTCGTTGACTGACCGGCAGATTTACTCCAGATGACCCATGGGTAATTCGAAACGCCCTTACCGATATGCACAGTGTGAATCCCCAGAATGTGACGTTTACCCTTTCGTTATCATTAATAACCTCGTATTGTGACCTCCCGTGGGGAGGCACGAGTTAGCCAGGAAGCGACGGATATCGCCAGTAGCGCTGGCTGCGCTCGCTGCTCCGGCCGCGTTGTTCTTCGCCGTTGGGGGCGATGTCAATCCCGTCGCCGCCCGATCCAACGCCAAACCGGTCGTCGCTGATGCGGAGTCGTCGTGCTGCATTCAGCTCGCGGCTGGAGCGGCGGCGCCGCAATTCGACACCTCCCGCTTGAAGTTCAGCGTTGAAGAAGTAGCTCCCGCATCGAGGTCGCGGGCTCAGGCGGCGAGGTCGGTGGCCGACCTAGGGTTTAGGTCCCTCCCCGTTGGGGTTGCGCCGGAGCAAGGCCTGCAGGTCAGAACCATCCTGGTGGCTCGCAGCATTAGCGTGCTGTTTCCGGAGATCCACCAAATTGGTGGGGTACGACCCGATGTTCTGCGGTGGCATCCCGAGGGTTTGGCGCTGGACGTGATGATTCCTGATCCGAGCTCCGACGCGGGCATCGAACTGGGCAACGCGATCGTCACGTTCGTGATGGAGAACGCGGACCGGTTCGGCATCCAAGATGCCATTTGGCGCGGCATCTACTACACGCCTGGCGGCGGTGCCCAGTCAGGCGGTTACGGGCACTATGACCACGTGCACGTGACCACCACCGGCGGTGGATACCCCGGCGGCGACGAAATCTACGTCCGCTGACCCAGCGCCGGCCGGGACGGCAGATACGCTCGTCGGGTGCTGCTCTCCGATCGTGATCTCAGGGCCGAAATCGCCGCGGGGCGGTTGGGACTCGAACCGTTCGACGACACCCTGGTTCAGCCGTCAAGCATCGATGTGCGGCTTGACTCTATGTTCAGGGTTTTCAATAACACCCGCTACACACATATCGACCCGGCGCGGCAACAGGACGAGCTGACCAGCCTGGTGGAACCGGATGAGGGTGAGCCGTTCGTCCTGCACCCGGGAGAGTTCGTGCTCGGCTCCACGCTGGAGGTGTGCACACTGCCCGACGACCTCGCGGGACGACTGGAAGGTAAGTCGTCGCTGGGCCGGCTCGGACTGCTCACGCACTCCACCGCGGGTTTCATCGACCCCGGCTTCAGTGGCCACATCACGCTAGAACTCTCCAACGTCGCCAACCTGCCGATCACGCTGTGGCCGGGCATGAAGATCGGTCAGTTATGTATTTTGCGACTAACCAGCCCATCTGAACATCCGTACGGAAGTTCCAGCGTAGGGTCGAAATACCAGGGCCAGCGGGGCCCCACCCCGTCTCGGTCGTATCAAAACTTCATACGGTCCACCTAGCTGCCGCACAGCATCTGCGGCCAAGATTGATCTTGGTCTGCATGTGGCCGTCGGCATGGCGTTGGGAGGGGTTTTGGACGTCGTACTCGGGGTGTCGATGGCACCGACGGCTGTCCGTATCGCGCTAGTCGAGGGTGAAGATGCCGACGGCGTAATCGTCGAAGAAGATAGTTTCCGCCTGGCGCGCGACACTGCCTCCACTTGCGCGTCCGATCAAGTGATTGCAGCCATTCTTGGCACGCGCGAGGGTGCGGCCGACGCCGGCCTCCGGTTGTCCTCCATCGGCGTGAGCTGGACCGATCAGATTCAGGCGGCCGCGCTGCGTGACGCCTTGGCCGCTCGCAAGGTCGAAAACGTCATGCTCGTCTCCGCGTTCTTGGCGGCGGTCGCGATGGGGCAGGCGGTCGGTGGGTCCGTCGGCTACGAGCGGACCGGCGTGCTGTTCGTCGAGCCCGACAGTGCGACCTTGGCCGTGGTGGATACCGCGGACGGTTCGCTGTGCGACGTGCGTCGCCGGCAACTGGCCGACGATGACAACACCGCGGTAGCCGAACTGGCCGACCTGGTTGCAAGCGCTGAGACGATGCAGGCCCGCCCGGACGGTTTCTTCGTGGTCGGCTCCGGTGTCGACGTGCCCCTGATCAAGCCGGCGCTGGACGCGGCCACCTCGCTCATTGTGAGCGTGCCCGAGGAACACGAGATGGCGTTAGCCCGAGGCGCGGCACTGGCATCGGGTAACTCTCCGCTGTTTGCCGCCACCACCGCAGCATTCGCGTATGCGCAGGACCCGGCCGGTTCCGAAGAGACGGCCGTGAACCAACTCGCGTTTAGCGCCGACTCCGACGAGGACACCGAAAGCCCGGAAAGACGTAGGGCTTCGCTGCTGGTCGGGAGTGGCTTGGCCGTGGTCGCCATCGCCGCTGTCATAGCGCTGGAAGTTGCGCTGGCGATCAACATCCGTCCCACGGTAGCGTTGCAACCCAAGCCCAGCGAAAACCACTTCATCGCTCCGGCCACTCAGGCCCCCGCGCCCACCGCGGTAGCCGCCCCGCAACACAAAATCGATTTGCCGGGTCCGGCTTCGGTGCCCAGACCCGTGACTCCACAACTGCCTGCTCAGATGCCTGTGGCTCCGGCCGCTCCGGCTCCCGCCGCTCCGGTTCCGGCGCCCATGGCGCCCGTACTGCCAAGGGTGCCCGACGCGGTTGCCGCCCCGCCGGTGGTTCCTGTCTTCATTCCGCCCGTGCAGGCTCCCGGCCCCGAGAACTTGCTACGGCCTCCGGTGGTCCAGGCTCCGGTGCAGGTGCCGCGCCAGCAACCCCAGGTGCCTGCGCCTCGCGCGCCCGTTGCGGTTTCACCGCCGCGCGTCGAAAATCCGGTCCCCCAAGCGCCAGTCGTTCAGACTCCGCCGGGGTTGGGTTCGTCACCCTTGCCGGGCCGGGGTCCCTTTGGCGGTGGACCCGGGGGTGGTCCCTTCGGCGGTGGACCTGGCGGCGGTGGTCCCGGTGGCGGTGGCCCTGGCGGACGCGGCCCCTTCGGTGGTAATGACGGAGTCCCCGGAGGCCATGGGCCATTCGGCGGTGGTGGCCCTGGTGCGCAGGGTCCCTTTGTTGGCGGTGGCCCGGGTGGCGGCTTCGGCGGTGGTGGCCCTGGTGCGCAGGGTCCCTTTGGTGGCGGTGGCCCGGGTGGCGGCTTCGGCGGCGGTGGCCCTGGTGCGCAGGGTCCCTTTGGTGGCGGTGGCGGCGCGCCACGCGGCGGCTTCGGTGGCGGTGGCCCCGGCGGCGGCTTTGGTGGGGGTGGCCCGGGCGGTGGCTTCGGTGGCGGTGGGCACGGTCCCTTTGGCGGCGGTGGCGGTGGCCCAGGTGGCGGCTTCGGCGGCGGCGGCGGTGGTCACGGCGGCTTTGGCGGCGGCGGTGGCGGTGGTTTCGGTGGCGGCGGCGGGGGCCACGGGCACAGGTAGCTGCTGGCCAGCGCTATGGTGACAGAAATAACTGCTTAGATACGCAAACTATCTGGATAAGCCGTCTCCAGCGGGGGTACCGTGGTCGATACGGGGTCGGGGGACCGCGTGGTCGATTGGGGGAGTTGTGGACACCGTTCTTGGTGTTTCGATGGCGCCCACGGCAGTCCGGATGGTACTGGTCGAGGGCGAACATGGTGGCGGCGCGACCGTCGACGAAGATAAATTCGAGGTCGATGCGGACCAGGATGCGACGCGGGCTGATGCAGCCGAACAGGTCATATCTGCCATCTTCGGCACGCGCGAGGGCGCATCCGACGGTGGCTACGAGCTGACGTCGACGGGAGTTACCTGGACCGACCCGGCCGACGCTGCCGTGCTTCGCGATGCATTGGCGACCCGCAAGGTCGAGAATGTCATGTTGGTCTCGGCGTTTCTGGCCGCGGCCGCGCTGGCTCAGTCAGTCGGCAATGAAACCAACAATGCCCACACCGCGCTGCTGTTCGTCGAACCGAACACCGCGACGCTGGCGGTCGTCGACAGCGCCGACGGGTCGATCGCAGATGTTCATCGGCAGCCGTTGCCAGACGATGATGACGCCGCAGTGGCCCAGTTGGCCGAGTTGATCTCGGGTGCCGAACAATTGGAGACGCAGCCGGAGACTGTATTCGTTGTTGGCTCCGGTGTTGACATCCCGCTGATAAAGCCGGCGCTAGAGGCCGCGACGTCCCTTCCGGTGACTGCGCCCGACGAGCCCGAAACGGCGCTCGCGCGCGGC
>JAVROZ010000259.1:0-5298 GCA_032162485.1 Mycobacterium sp. | reverse complement strand
TTCGATGAAGTGGAACATGGGCTGGATGCACGACACACTGGACTACATCAGCCGCGATCCGGTGTACCGCAACTTTCACCACCACGAGATGACGTTCTCGTTGCTGTACGCATTCAGTGAAAACTATGTGCTGCCACTCAGCCACGACGAAGTGGTGCACGGCAAGGGCACCCTGTGGGGGCGGATGCCGGGCGACAACCACACCAAGGCGGCCGGCGTGCGCAGTCTGCTCGCCTACCAGTGGGCTCACCCGGGCAAGCAATTGCTGTTCATGGGCCAGGAATTCGGGCAGCGGGCCGAGTGGTCAGAAGAACGCGGCCTGGATTGGTGGCAGCTCGAAGAGCAAGGTTTCTCCAACGGTGTCCTGCGTCTGGTCCGCGACATCAACGGGATCTACTCGAGCCACCCGGCGCTGTGGAGCCAAGACACTACCCCCGAAGGCTATTCGTGGATCGACGCCAACGACTCCGCCAACAACGTGTTGAGCTTTCTGCGCTACGGCAGTGACGGCTCGATGCTGGCCTGTGTGTTCAATTTTTCGGGTGCCGAGCACAGCGGCTACCGAGTCGGCCTGCCGATGGCTGGGCGCTGGCGGGAGGTGCTCAATACCGACGCGGCGGTCTACAACGGTTCGGGGAGAGGCAATCTCGGTGGCGTCGTCGCCACCGACAATCCCTGGCATGGCCGCCCGGCGTCCGCGGTAATGGTCCTGCCGCCCACCTCGGTGATCTGGCTGGAACCCGAGTAGGCCATCAGTACAGAGCGTTGGCGAGATTGCGTCGACCCGCGACGACTTCGGGATCTGCGGGGTCGAACAGTTCGAACAGCTCGATCAGCCGGGTGCGCACCTTCGTGCGTTCGTCGCCGGATGTCCGACGTACCAACGCAGTCAGGCGTCCGAACGCCGCGGTGACGTCCTGATTCAGGATCTCGATGTCGGCGGCCGCGAACGCGGCGTCGATGTCGTCAGGAGCGGCGTCGGCCGTCGGTACGGCATCGGGGGGCTGCCCGGTTGCGCGGGTGAGGAATTCGATCTGCCGGATGGCCCCCGCGGCTTCGACACTGCCCGGGTCGGCATCCAGGATTGTCTGGTACGACACCCGCGCGGCCGCGAAGTCGCCGTCCTCGAGTTCTTGGCGCGCCTGGGCCAACACGGGATCAACTTCGTCGGGTTGCGAAGCACCCGCGGGACCATTGAGCTTTCCGGCGGTCGCCTCGAGCAGAGAGTCAATCCAGCGCCGCAACTGATCGGCCGGCTGAGGACCCTGAAAGCTTGAAACCGGCTGTGCCGCGGCCAACGCCACCACGGTGGGAACCGCCTGCACGCCGAATATCCGGGCGATGCCCGGGGCGGCGTCAACGTTGGCCGCCGCCAGCGCCCACGTGCCGTTATCGGCAGCCGCCAGGCCCGACAGCGTCTCGAGCAACTCGACGCAGACTTCGCTGCGTGGCGACCATAACAGCACCACCACCGGCACCACATCGGACCGGTTGATCACCTCGTCTTCGAAGTTGGCCTCGGTGACCTGAATGATCCGCACTTCGTCGGGGCTCACCGGCCCGCCAGACTCGGCCGACGGCGGCCTGCTCGCCGGGCCGGCCGTCGCCTTCTGCTGAGCGCGCTGTTTAAGCGCGGACAAGTCGACCGCACCGGCCAAACCTGGCCCCATCGAAGGTCGTGGACGTGTCACGTCAACAAGTCTGACACGCCGCCCTGGTCATCGATCCACCCGGTGGCGGGGCCGTACAGACGCCCCATATGACCAAAATCACAAAGGCCATCTCGGGCGTGCCGTCGGCATGTCGCCAGCAAAAAAGCTACTGGCCAGTACCGGCGCGCAGGATCAATGCGTCGCCCTGCCCGCCGGCACCGCACAACGCGGCGACACCGTAACCCGAACCGCGGCGGGCCAACTCCAATGCCACGTGTAGCGTTATCCGCGCGCCGGACATCCCGATGGGGTGCCCGACGGCGATTGCGCCACCGTTGACGTTGACGACCTCGGGATCGATCCCGAGTTCCTGGGTCGAGGCCAGCGCAACCGCCGCAAACGCTTCGTTGATCTCCACGACATCGAGCTGGTCCACCGAGATGCCCTCGCGGTCAAGCGCTTTCTTGATGGCGTTGGCGGGCTGCGATTGCAGCGTCGAATCCGGGCCGGCCACCACGCCGTGTGCGCCGATTTCGACCAGCCACGTCAACCCCAGTTCCTGGGCTTTTTCCTTATTCATGACCACGACCGCGGCCGCACCGTCGGAGATCTGCGACGCGGATCCCGCAGTGATGGTGCCGTCCTTACGGAACGCCGGCCGTAGCCCGCCCAGCGAGTCGGCCGTGGTGTTGGCGCGGATGCCCTCGTCCTCGCTGAACTGCAGCGAATCTCCCTTGCGCTGCGGAATTTCCACCGAGACCACTTCATCCGCAAAGACGCCGTCCTTCCACGCCGCCGCCGCTTTCTGGTGCGACTGCGCAGCGTATTCGTCCTGCTGCTGGCGGGTGAATTTGTCGACGTCGTTGCGCTGCTCGGTCAGCGCGCCCATCGGCTGATCGGTGAATACGTCGTGCAGGCCGTCGTAGGCCATGTGGTCGCGCACCGTGACGTCGCCGTATTTGTAGCCGGAACGACTGTCCATCAGCAGGTGCGGCGCCTTCGTCATGGACTCCTGGCCACCGGCGACCACCACGTCGAACTCCCCGGCCCGTATGAGCTGGTCAGCCAGCGCGATGGCATCGATTCCGGACAGACACATCTTGTTGATAGTCAGGGACGGGACATCCCAACCGATGCCGGCCGCGACCGCGGCCTGGCGGGCGGGCATCTGGCCGGCACCGGCCGTCAGGACTTGGCCCATGATCACGTACTCGACCAGCGAGGCCGGCACATTCCCCTTTTCCAAGGCTCCCTTTATCGCGATGGCACCCAGATCACTGGCGCTGAAATCCTTCAGCGAGCCCATCAGCTTGCCGATGGGTGTCCGTGCCCCAGCAACGATCACCGACGTCGTCATCAAACCTCCTACACGCACACCGAACGGCTGATCGGGCCTACCCGGAGAAGCGGATTCTTTCTCCTGAGGTTACCGTTAGATAATGACGACCGATCAAGTTGATACCCGTCGGAGTCTGGCTACCTCACTGGTGACCGGCCTTGATCATGTTGGCATCGCGGTCGCCGACTTGGACGCTTCGATCGAGTGGTACAACGACCACCTCGGCATGATCCTGGTGCACGAGGAAATCAACGACGACCAGGGCATCCGCGAGGCGATGCTGGCAGTCCCAGGCACCAGCGCGCAGATCCAGTTGATGGCCCCCCTCGACGAGTCTTCGGTGATCGCCAAATTCATCGACAAGCGCGGGCCGGGTATCCAGCAGCTGGCCTGCCGGACCAGAGACCTGGACGCCATGTGCGAGCAGCTGCGGTCCCAGGGTGTGAGGTTGGTCTACGACACCCCTCGGCGCGGTACCGCAAACTCCCGGATCAACTTCATCCACCCGAAGGACGCCGGCGGCGTTCTGATCGAGTTGGTGGAGCCGGCTCCCCGCTGAGCAGCTAATACCACTTTCGGGTGGGGCCGCGATTGGCGCGGTTCGTCCAGCACGGCGTGTGCCAATGCCGCCGATCGTCGATCGAGTCGGCTGTTTCAGCTGGCCACACCACCACATGCGCAGTGCCGGAACGGATTTCGTGATCGCAGCCGGGACAGCGATAGGTCTTGACGGCACGCGCCGCGGTGACAGGGCGCACTTCGTACTCGTAGCCGTCGGGCCCGGCTTCAATTCGACGCGGCATCGGCGGCAGTGATCCCGGCTGTTTACGGGGTGGTAATTTGCGGCGCCGAGCCATCCGGCGAGTTTAGTCCGGCAGCTCAGAACAGCCGGTACTCGTCGCTGTCCATCCCGCGCATCTTGTCGTAATCCAATGTCAGGCAACGGATTCCGCGATCGACGGCCAGAGTGCGAGCTTGCGGTTTGATCTGTTGGGCGGCGAATACTCCCTTGACCGGCGCCAGAACGGTGTCGCGGTTAAGCAGCTCGAGGTAACGGGTGAGCTGCTCCACGCCGTCGATCTCGCCGCGCCGCTTGATTTCCACGGCCACCGAGCCACCTTTCTCGTCCCGGCATAGCAGGTCCACGGGTCCGATCGCGGTCATGTATTCGCGGCGAACCAACGTGTATCCCTGACCCAGCAATTGGACGTGTTCGGCGAGTAACGCCTGCAGATGGGCCTCGACGCCGTCCTTGACCAATCCCGGATCCACACCGAGGTCGTGGCTGGAATCGTGCTCGACCGCCTCGACGGCGATCCGCAGCTGCTCACCGGTCTTGTTCTCGACGACCCAGACCGGCCCCGGCTCTTCGGTCAGCCAGCACGGCGGGCTCATCCAGTTCAGGGGCTTGTAGGCGCGGTCGTCCGCATGCACGCTGACCGAACCATCCGCCTTGAATAACAGCAACCTGCGCGCCGACGGGAGATGCGCGGTAAGCCGGCCTACGTAGTCGACCGTGCACTGGGCGATCACTAGACGCACCCGACTCACCTTAGAGCGTGCGGCACGAATTAGGCTGACGCCACCATGTCGCCCAAAAAGGCCACCCAGAGAAGCGTTGCCCAGCGCCTGGGCCGAGTCCTGGAGAGGCTGACCCGTCAGAGCGGTCGGCCGGACGACCCTGCATATGGGTCCTGGCTGCTCGGGCGGGTATCGGAGGATCAGCACCGCCGGCGGGTGCGCATCCAGGTCATCCTGACCGTTCTCATCGTGGGCGCGAATCTGGTCGGCATCGCCGTCGCCCTGCTTGTGGTCATCGTGGCGGTTCCAGTGCCGAGCGTGTTCGATGATGCCCCGCTCTGGGTCTCTTTTATCGCCGCCCCGGCCTATCTGGTCACCGCCCTGATCATCGGTACCTACACAATCACCCGTGGCACCGTCCGGGCCCTGCGGTGGGCCATTGAGGAACGCAAGCCCACCGATGTCGACGCGCGCAATACGTTCATGGCGCCTTGGCGCGTCGCGGTCGGTCACCTCACCCTGTGGGGACTCGGCACGTTACTGCTGACGGTTCTCTACGGCATGGCCAACACGATGTTCATTCCGCGGTTTCTGGTGGCGGTGGGCTTCTGTGGCCTGCTGGTGTCCACCGGCAGCTACCTGATCACCGAATTCGCGCTGCGCCCGGTCGCCGCCCAGGCACTCGAGGCTGGACCGCCCCCGCGGCGGCTCGCGCCGGGAATCATGGGCCGGACCATCACGGTCTGGCTGCTGGGTTCGGGTGTGCCGGTCGTCGGTATCGGCCTG
>JAVROZ010000258.1:0-3022 GCA_032162485.1 Mycobacterium sp. | reverse complement strand
GTGCGGTCCCGTCCGGCCCGCACGCTTGCCCCACCCCGCGAGGACGAGCCCACCGACCGGATGCTGGCGCTGAGCAGCGAACGGTAGGACACGTCGGCGTCCCACCCGACCATCCAGGGGCCCGGGCGCTCCGAATAAGGGGTGTGCAGCCAACAGACCACCCGCGACGCTCGGTAGCGGTCATCGGCAGTGGGGTCGCCGGTCTCACCGCCGCCTACCTGCTGTCACGACGCGACCGGGTCACCCTGTACGAGGCCGAGAGCCGGCTGGGCGGCCACGCCCACACGCACTTTCTGCGCACCGGTGAAGGCGCTGGATCCGACCAGGTCACCGCCGTCGACTCGGCGTTTCTGGTGCACAACGACCGCACCTATCCGACGCTGAGCAGGCTGTTCACCGAACTCGGGGTGGCCACCCAGGACTCGGATATGTCCATGTCGGTGCGGGCCGACGCCATCGGACTCGAATACGCCGGGGCCTTAGGCGCCCGGGGCCTGTTCGCCTGCCGTCAGTCGTTGCGGCCCCGGCATCTGCTGATGCTCGCCGAGATCGTGCGTTTCCACCGGGCCGCTTCTCGCCTGCTGCGCGAACCGGAGCGAGAGCGGCCGGAAACGCTTGAGGCTTTCCTCAAGCGGCACCGGTTCTCGTCCTACTTCGTGGACTACTTCATGACGCCGCTGGTGGCGGCGGTGTGGTCCTGCTCCGGAGACGATGCGTTGCGCTACCCGGCCAGGTATCTCTTCGTCTTCCTCGACCACCACGGCATGCTGTCGGTGTTCGATTCACCGACGTGGCGCACGGTGACCGGCGGCTCGGCCACCTACGTCCGGGCGGTCGCGGCCGGCCTGGACGAGGTATCGACGGGCACACCGGTGCATTCGCTGCGACGGACCCCGGCCGGCGTGCGGGTGCAGGCCGGCGCCGACGCGCCGCGACTCTTCGACGCCGCCGTTGTCGCCGTCCACCCCGATCAGGCACTGCTACTGCTCGACGAGCCCACCGCGCGGGAACGGGCCGTGCTGGGCGCGATCCCCTACTCGACCAACAGCGCCCAACTGCACACTGACGAATCGGTACTGCCCCGCCACCACCGGGCCCGCGCGTCGTGGAATTACCTGGTGACGCCTGGCGACAACCACGTCATCGTCAGCTACGACGTCAGTCGGCTGATGCGCATCAACGGTGATCGCAGGTTCCTGGTGACCCTGGGCGGTCACGACCGGGTAAACCCTTCGTCGGTGCTCGCCGAGATGGCCTACAGCCATCCGCTGTACACACCGGAATCTGTTGCGGCTCAAGCTCTCTTGCCGATCCTGGATGACGACCGGGTGGTATTCGCCGGCGCATACCACGGGTGGGGATTCCACGAGGATGGTGCGGCATCGGGGCTGCGCGCCGCCCGCCGACTCGGCGCGGACTGGCCGGCTGCAAGCCCGCGCGAGGCCGACGAGGTGGTGGTCGCGTGCTGACGCAGACAGCGGCTCCGGCGATCTACCGCACCACGATCAGCCACTGCCGGCAGGTTCCGGTGCATCACTCGTTCGAATACCGCAGTTACAGCTGGTATGTCGATATCGACCAACTCCCCCGGCTGCCGTGGTGGCTACGGCCCTTCGCGCGATTCCACGCCGACGACCATTTCGCTGACACCACTACCGGCCCCACTTCCGTAGCGGGGGAAACGTCGCTGCGCCAACGGCTGGAAGCCTTCTTCGCCGATCGCGACGTTGCCGCGCCGGACGGGCACGTCACCGCGCTGCTGCAGGCCCGCATCCTGGGGTATGTCTTCAACCCGCTGAGCGTCTTTTGGTGTCACGACCGCGACGGCCAACTGCGCCATGTGATCGCCGAAGTGCACAACACCTACGGCGGCCGCCACGCGTATCTGCTGCCGCCGGCCGACACACCCGTGTTGATTCGCAAACAGTTCTACGTCTCACCGTTCAATCCGGTGGACGGCCACTACCTGGTGCTGGCCCCGCAACCCGAGCGCGAGGTTGACATCATGGTGTCGCTGCTGCGCGAGCGCCGACTGGCTTTCACCGCCACTCTGCGTGGTGAGCGGCTACCGGCGACGGCGACGCAAGTCGTGATCATGCAGTTACTTTCACCGGCGGCTCCGTTGGTGGTAGCCATCCGTATCCGGATACAGGGGATCAAATTGTGGTTACGCCGGGTTCCAGTGGTGCAACGATGAGCCTGGCGAGCGTCGAAACATTTGCCGCAGCAATCGATTCGGTTCGCTGGCCGGCAATCGCAAAGCCGCCGTCGGGCCCGGCCGCCAGCGTAGCGGCCGCTGTCGCCGACCGGCTACTGCGCCGCGCGGCCGCCCGACTGCCGCTGCGACTGATCTACCCCGACGGCACGGTGATCGGTGGCGCGGGATCCGACGAATCACTCTGCCCGGCATTGACGATCCATCAGCCCGACGCGCTGGCCCGACGGGTCGGACGTCGCGGCCTGATCGGATTCGGCGAATCCTATATGGCCGGCGAATGGTCGTCGAACGACCTCACCGCGGCGTTGACGGTGCTGGCCGAATCGGTTGCCGACCTGGTACCGCGCTGGCTGCACTGGCTGCGCCCGATGGCACCGGCATTCCAACCATCCTGGCGTGACCCCAGCCGCGATCAGGCGCGCCGCAACGTCGCCGAGCACTACGACCTGTCCAACGACCTGTTCGCCGAGTTCCTGGACGAGACCATGGTCTACTCGTCGGGGTTGTTCGAAGACCTGCCCGCCACCTGGTCGGATCTGGCGGCAGCTCAACGACGCAAGCTCGACCGGCTACTCGACTTGGCCGGCGTCGCGGCAGGCACCCGTGTCCTCGAGATCGGCACCGGCTGGGGCGAGTTGTGCATCCGCGCGGCCGCCCGCGGCGCCCACGTACGTTCGGTGACGCTGTCGGTCGAGCAACAGCGCCTGGCCCGGCAGCGGGTCGCTGCGGCCGGGTTGTCCCATCTGGTCGAGATCGACCTTTGCGACTACCGCGACGTCGGCGGCAACAGCGCGCCGTACGATG
>JAVROZ010000257.1:0-4607 GCA_032162485.1 Mycobacterium sp. | reverse complement strand
CGGGTGGGGGCGGAGCCGACCCGCCCAGGCTAGCGGCGGCGAACGCCGCACCCTGGTCGATCGCCGCAGCGTTGTCTGCGTAGCTGTTATGCGCCGCAAAGTTCATACCCTCGGAGCACACCGGGTCGTCGGTGGCGCAGATCTTGAGGGTCTTCGCTTGATAGAGCGGACCGATCGCCACTTGCGGCTGACCGAGAAATTCCATCGCCCGCGTGTTGGGTGTCCCGAACAGGACTACCGACGAGACGTGCTGCGCCACCGCGGGATCCAGTGGTTTGGGCACCGTCGCGGGGTCTACCCCGTCCGGGACCTTCGCCGATGTGACGAAGCCCATGACGGCGGCGCCCTGCGAAAAGCCGGACAGCACCATCTTCGTCTTGGGACAGGCGCTTGCCATGGAGTTGACGTGAGCGCCGGCATCACGAATACCGTCCATGCCGGTGGCCCACTCCTCGCTGGCGGGGTAGTTGACCGAATACACGCCCATCGACTGTGCGCCGATGCGGGGGCGCAGGGTGTCGACGAAGGCCTGTCCCGTCGCGCCAAGACCCTCCTCACCGGTACCTCTGGCGTACACCACCTCGACGTCAGGGCACGGCTCAGCGCTCGCCGAAGGGGCGGCAGTGAGCAGGGAGGCACTGATGGCTGAGGTCATGACCATTGCGGATCCAAGAAATCGAGCGATCATGCCGTCAATGATGCCCAACCGTATGTAACCCAAAACCACCGGCCTCGTAAACATCGTTAACTTTTTTTGTGAAAATCGTCGGACGGGCGGTCCGCTCGGTACGGCCTTCATAAGTGCGGGAGTACTTAGTCGACCAATCGGTGCACGCTGGACCAGCCTTCGTCGATCGGAAGGCCGTCGACCAGCGGGTTGACCACGACATCTTGTCGTCCGTTGCGGATCGGGGCGATCAGCCGATCGCAGTCAGAATCTCGACGATGTTGAGCCGACGCAGGGCCTGAACCGAAGCGGCGGAGTCTCGTTTGGTCGCGGTACGTCGGGCCGTTTCCAGCTGCTGTCAGCAACCCATGTCATTCGCCGGTCGGCGGCGTGGCCCGCGCGAAGAGCGTTCCCCTGATCATCTGTTTGGCCGAATCCAGCGTGGCGTCGTAGGCCTGTTGCTGCAATCTGGCGGCCTGTTCGGATAGACCACGCGTCAGGGCGCAGATGGTTTCCACCGTGGCGGTGGTGTCGCAGGTCAGCGTGCCCCGTTGCTGGGCGTCTTCGATGATCTCGCTCACGACGTCGCGCAGGGCCCGGGATCCGGGGTAATTCGGTCCGTTGCGCCCGAACTGCCTTGCGCTCTGCACGCGGCTGGCCTGCAAGAACGCAGCCAGATGGGGAAAGTCGCGCATCAACCGTTTTGACTCGTCCAGCACGGCGTCCAGACGGGAGCTGACGTCGTCGGACCGGGCGGCGGCGTCATGCAGTCGCGGCAAGACGATCTTTTCTACCTCCTCGCCGGTGGCTTTCAGCAGCTCAGCCTTGTTCGGGAAGTAGTGATAGAGGCTGCCGCTGGTCATATCGGCGGCTCGGGCGATCTCGCGGATGGACGCCTGCGAGTAACCCACTTCGGCCACGCAGCGCATCGCCGCGCCAATGATGCGCTGACGGGTCTGCTCACTGTTCGCGCCCACCGGCCGGCCGAGCTGGGGGCCGATGGTCATGCCGCGCGGATCCGGCCGCCGGACTGTCGGTCACTCACCGCGTACCTCCGAACGACAGAACTAATTGATCGGTCGAATATATTCGACCATGGTCTGGCCTGCGGGCGCAGGACCCAGGGGGAGCAGCAGGTGAGGACAGGACCCATATGACCCGGACACAACTGGGCCGTCCCGTCGGTGCCATCGGCGGGGAAACTCGGCGGCGGATCATCGTCGCCACCATGAACTGCGTCGCCCGGATCGGATACTCCCAAGCCACCATCCGCGAAATCGCCCGCATGGCGAACGTAACCAGCGCCAGCCTGTACAACTACTTTCCGAATAAGGCCGAGCTGATCAAGGCGACGATTGCGACCAGGAACGACGCCGCAATGCCACGGCTGCGCCAGGCCGCCCAGGGTCCCGGCAACATCGTCGACCGGATTGAAGCGGTGCTCGACGAATCTGGCCAACTTCTGCGTGAGTACCCGGACCTGGCCGCGTTCGAGTGGGCGATCCGGGCGGAAAACCTCATCGCCGCCGGGGACGAAGGCCACGAAGTAGGCAATCACAGCTTCGAAACGATGCGTGAGATCATCGCCGACGTCGTGGCGGACGCTCGCCGGACTGGCGACCTCGGTGACCACCTCGACCCGCAGGCCGTGACGGAAGCGGTCTACGCCCTGCTCTACGGCCTGACCGAGCTGGCCGCAACCTTGCCGCCGGCAGATTTCCAGGCTGCGCTGGGAGCGTCCAAGGTGCTGGTCAGAGGGACATTATTCGGCCCGCGGGCCGACTGACTCCCTTGATGCAATCAAGTGATTAATTATAGAGTCGGGCTCACGGAGAGTGGGGTCGAGAGTTGACCGACAGTATTGAGTGCGCGTTCGACATTGACGCGCTGCGCCAAAAGTACGCGCAGGAGCGCGCCCGGCGATTGCGCCCTGATGGGATCGCGCAGTACGTGGAGATCGCGGGAGAGTTCGCCGGGTTCGCCGACGACCCGTGGGCGGACGGGTCATTCACCCGCGAGCCGCTCACCGACGACGTGGACGTGGCGATCGTCGGGGCCGGCTTCGGTGGACTGCTGACCGGGGTGCGGCTGCGCGAACTCGGCGTGCAGAGCATCCGGTTGATCGAGAGGGCGGCCGACGTGGGCGGCACCTGGTACTGGAATCGCTATCCGGGGATCGCCTGCGACGTCGAGTCCTATGTGTACATCCCGCTGCTGGAGGAACTCGGCTACATCCCCGAGCGCAAGTATTCAACCGGCGCGGAGATCTTTGCGCACTGCCGCAACATCGCCGAGCGTTATGACCTGTACCGCGACGCGTGCCTGCGGACCGATGTGAACGAGATCCGTTGGGATGCTTCGACATCGCGGTGGATCATCCGTACCCAACACGGCGACGAGATGCGGGCGAAGTTTGTCACCATGGCCAACGGATATCAGGCCAAACCCAAGCTGCCGGGCATACCCGGCATCAGCGAGTTCCGCGGCCGAATGTTCCACACCAGTCGCTGGGACTACGGCTATACCGGCGAGAAGCTGGAGAACCTGGCCGGTAAGCGGGTCGGCATCATCGGTACCGGGGCAACCGCGGTGCAGTGCGTGCCGCATCTCGGTGCGGCGGCAGAACAACTCTTCGTGTTCCAGCGCACTCCGTCATCGGTCGACGTCCGTGCCAACGGTCCGACAGACCCGCAGTGGGCCAACGCATTACAGCCGGGATGGCAGCGCCGGCGCATTCAGAACTTTCAGATCCTCACCTCCGGGGGGCAGGCCCAGGAGGATCTCGTTGCCGACGCGTGGACGAGCATCACCCGCAAGCTCCCGGTGATGCGCCGCGATACCGACGCAACGGGCTATCTCGCACGCGACATCGAAATCGCGGACTTCGCGAAGATGGAGGAGATCCGGGCCCGCGTTGCTGACGTCGTGTGGGACCGTTCGACGGCGGAGGCGCTCAAGCCGTGGTACGGCTACTTCTGCAAACGGCCCTGCTTCCACGACGATTACCTACAAACGTTCAACCGCGACAACGTGACACTGGTCGACACCCGCGGACAAGGGGTAGAGCGGATCACCGAAACCGGCGTGGTGGTCGACGGAGTGACCTATGAGCTGGACTGCCTGATCTTTGCAACGGGATTCGAGGTGGGCACCGACTACTGCCGGCGTACTGGTTTTGAACTGATCGGCCGCGACGGCGCGACGCTGACCGAACGGTGGCACGACGGTGTTCGCACGTTTCAAGGCCTGTGCGTCAACGGTTTTCCGAATTGTTTTATAGAAAGCATCGCTCAGGCCGGCCTGACGGTGAATTTTCCCTATTTGCTCGACATGCAAGCCACGCACGCCGCGTGGATCATCGCATGGGCTTTGGAGCACGGTGTATCCGAGATCGAGGCGACTTCCGCCGCCGAGGCGGCCTGGGTCGAGACGGTGGTACAGCGTTCGTCGGCGACCGCGGAGCGGGCGAAGACCTGCACTCCCGGCTACTACAACCGAGAGGGCAAGGCGGACGCCAAGACTCGACAAGGCAGCTTCTTCTTCGGCGGCCCCACCGAGTACGCCGACATCCTGGAGGCATGGCGGGCCCGCGGAGATCTGCAGGGCTTCCAGATTCGCGCGGGCGAGGGCGGCCGGTGATCGGCCGTCGCAGTTATCCGATCGGTCGGATCAGGTCCGCGACCCGGCGAGGGCGCCCAAAGGTGGCGATCATCGGTGCGGGGTTCGGCGGCCTGGGTGCTGCGGTTGCGTTACGCCGCGCCGGCATTGACGATCTGGTGATCATCGAGGGTGACGACGGCGTCGGAGGTACTTGGCGACGCAATACCTATCCGGGCGCCGCCTGCGACATTCAAAGTCATCTGTACTCGTTTTCCTTCGCGCCCAACAGGTCCTGGAGCCGCACCTATGCCCGGCAGCCCGAGATCCTGTCCTATCTGGA
>JAVROZ010000256.1:0-3627 GCA_032162485.1 Mycobacterium sp. | reverse complement strand
CTGGAGTAGATAGCTTTCCAGCACGGTGATCTCGGCGAGACCGCCGTACACATCCCTTACGCCCGAATTATTCTGGAATGCAACGAGATAGGGGATTCGGTCGTACTTGTACTTCACCGCTTGTGTCATCAATGCTGTCCTAGGTCGTGTGCCAGTAACTCGGCCGAGGGTGTCAGTCGCCGACGCGTGTCGATCGCGATCACCTGCCAGTCGACGTGCGAATACTCGTCGAACTTCCGGCGCGCGCGTTCGCGGGCCTTCTCGGGCGCCCCGTGGTGAACCCCTTGTGGCGCATGGGAGATCAGGCCCGGCGGCATCGGGATGCCGTACAGCGAGCCACCGTGGAAGAACGCGATCTCGTCGTAGTCGACGTTGCGGTGATACCAGGGCGTGCGTTCGGTCCCCGGCCTACCCTCGGCGGGTTTGGGCAGGAAGTTCATCACATAGACACCGGTCGCCTGCATGAACAGATGCACCGTGGGCGGCAGATGCATACTGTCGGAGGTCACGACGTTGTAGTCGGCGATGTTGAAGGTGAATGCGAAGTTGTCACCGCGCCAGCCTTCGACGTCGATCGGATTATGTTGGTAGTAAAGCGTTGTCGGACCGCCCTCGTGGATCAGCCGCACCTCGTACTCGTCGCGGCCAGCTGGCCTTGGATCGAAGTCAGAGGGGCCCGGTTCGGGAATGGTGGCCTGCGAAGGGTCGAAGGGGAAGTGCCGGCCAAGAGGGCCCGGTGGAGGCACCCGGAACTCGTCGGTGGCCTCGATCATCAGCAGGGTGGTTGCGTCTTCAGTTGAGGGATCAGGTATTTGGCGCCACGTGCAGGCCTTGGGGATGTAGACCCAGTCGCCCTCCCGGTAGGCCAGCGGGCCGAACTCGGTTTCCAGCAGACCGGTGCCGCTGTGCACGAAGCACAGCAGGTCGCCGTCGACGTGGCGGGTGTAGAACGGCATCGGTTCGTGCCGGCGACTCAGCAGAACCCGGCAGTCGGCATTGGTGAACATCAACAGCGGGCCGCCGTTGGCATCGGTGGCATCACTGGGTTTGAGCTCGGTGGCCAGTACGTCGATCGGACGCAAGGGGCCGACCGCGCGGAAGGCGGTGGGGTCGTGGCGCCGGTAGATGTTGGCGGTGCGCCCGGTGAACCCTCCGCGACCCAACTCGTCGTCTTTGAGGCCGTCAAGATCGGCATGCACGCGCCATGGCGTTCTACCTTTGCGCAGGTGGACGAAAGATTCCATGGCGGCTCTCCGGTCGTCAGCGGCTCAAACTAAAAGTGACATTACTTTTTCTTTCGCAGCCACACAAGCGGGCTACTGGGTCCAGGGGTCAGCTCGGGGCCGCCAGCCTGGTACGGCGGGGCCGTGTGGCGACCATGACAAGGCACGACGGAAATGCCTCGAGGTTTCGATGATCGCGGGCGCGGTACTGCGATGGCGATTCGCCCACAACCTCGGTAAAGCGCGAGCTGAACGAGCCGAGCGAGGTGGCCCCGACGGCGACGCACGTCTCGGTCACCGACTTCCCCTCCCGCAGCAGGCTCTTTGCGCGCTCGATGCGCCGGGTCATCAGGTATGCGTACGGCGTCTCCCCGTACGTGGCCCGGAACTTGCGGGAGAAGTGCGCAGGCGACATCAACGCCGCCCGCGCCATGGCCGGAACATCAAGGGGTGCTGCGTAATTGCGGTCGATGTGATCACGCGCCCGGCGTAGCTGCACCAGATCGGCGATCGCCTCTGGAGTCATCCTGACGACGGTACGCCCACCGTCAAGCTTGCGCGATGCGGACCAGGTTGCCGGACGGGTCGCGGAAGGCGCAGTCCCGCGCTCCCCAGGGTTGGGATGCCGGCTCCTGTAGCACCTCGGCACCGGAGGCTCGGACTTTTTCGAAGGTGCCGTCGAGGTCGTCGGTACGGAAGATCGCAGCCTGCAGCGACCCCTGTGTGACAAGCGACAACAGGGCGTCGCCCTCGGCCTGCGAGCGCCCGCCATGTGGCTGGGAGAGGACGATATCGACGTCCTGTCCCGCCGCGCCGAGAGTGACCCAGCGGAAGCCGTCGGAGGCGACATCGTTGCGCAGTTCAAGGCCGAGGGCATCGCGGTAAAAGCCGAGCGCGGCGTCGGGATCGTGGACCGGAATGAACATCGTGGCGACGGTGACTGTCATGCGACCACCGTACGAGCGGACTGGTGCGCTCCGCTTCTCCAATCCTGCTCGTTTTGCTCGGCTGCAACGCCCGTCAGCGGACGCGCAACACCACTTTGCCCTTGGCGCTGCGATTTTCCAGGGACGCCACAGCGGTCGCCGCCTCGTCCAGCGAGAACACGTCGGGCTCCGGAGGGGAGAGTTTGCCCGAGGTGAACAGTTCCTCAAGCGCGGCCCACTGCTCGGTGAGTGCGCCGGGATGCCGTCCGGCCCAGGCACCCCAGCCGACTCCAACCACGTCGATGTTGTTGAGCAGCAGCCGATTCACCTTCACCGTCGGAATCTCCCCACCGGTGAAGCCGATCACCAGCAACCGTCCCGCCGGAGCGAGGGAGCGCAGTGAATCGGTAAACCTGTCGCCGCCGACGGGATCCACCACGATGTCGACGCCACGTCCGCTGGTCAACTCCTTGACCGCGTCCTTGAAACCGTCGGCCAGCACCACATCGGTGGCCCCGGCCGCGGTGGCGATCTGACCCTTCTCCTCGGAGCTGACCACCGCGATGACGCGCGACGCGCCCAGTGCCGGGGCCAGTCGTAACGCGGAGGTCCCGATGCCACCGGCGGCGCCGTGCACCAATACCGAATCGCCTGCCTGGAGCCGGCCGCGGACCGTCAACGCGAAATACACCGTCAGGTCGTTGAACAACACGCCGGCACCCGACTCGAAGCTGACGTTGTCCGGCAGCTTGAACACCCGGTCGGGTGCCAGCACCGCCACCTCGGCCATCCCCCCGGTCAGCATCGTCAAGCCCACGACGCGATCGCCCGAGCGCACCTGCGCGTCGTCGGGGGCCGAGCGAACGACACCGGCGATTTCCGCTCCGAGCACGAAGGGGGGGTCCGGCCGGTACTGATACAGGCCGCGGGTCAACAAAGCGTCGGGGAAGGCCACCCCGGCGGCGTGCACCTCTACCACCACGCCGTCGCCAGTGGGTTCTTCGACGTCCGACACCTCGATGGCGTCCGGACCGTCCAGGCGAGTCACCCGTGCTGCGCGCATGCCATCTCCATCGCCAAAACGAGGCCAGTCGTGAGCCGCTGTCGCCTCAATCTAGAACCCGCCCGCAACCCGCACCACAGCGCGTCCGGTAAATGTCCCCGCGCGCAACTGGTCAAGCACGCCGACAACGTTTTTGACGTCGACCTCGGTGGTGACCGCGTCCAGATGACGAGGCCGCAGTGAGTCTCCCAGCCTCGCCCACAGTTCCCGCCGCGTACCGATGGGCAGTTGAACCGAATCGATGCCCAGCAATGCCACGCTGCGCAGGATGAACGGCAGCACCGTGGTGTTCAGTGCGGCGCCGCCGGTGAGTCCGCTGGCGGCGACCGCGCCGCCGTAGTCGACGGCGCTCAACACGTCGGCGAGGGTGGCTCCGCCGACGCAATCGATGCCGGCCGCCCAGCGGGTCTTGGCC
>JAVROZ010000255.1:0-3780 GCA_032162485.1 Mycobacterium sp. | reverse complement strand
GCCGGGGTGCTGATCGCCGGGTTGCCCGGTTTCCTGGTTATCGGGGCCACGATGGGCCTGCGGTACGCGCTGCGCGACCGCCAACGATTGCGCGACGGGCTCACCGTCGGACTGAGCGCGGGCGGTCTCGTCCTGGCCGGCGCGTTGCTGTCGCGACACCCTTGGCGCTCCGCCGACGGGTATGCCGGACATTCCGCGAGCGTTCAACTGCTGGCCCTGATTTCGCTCGCTGCCCTGGCCGCGTCGCTGGTCACCTCCGGGGAGGCTCAGCGTTCGGTTGACGACGCCTAGTTGGCTGTCGAACTCAAGGCTGGTTGACTGGACACCAGAGGAGTTGTGGCCTTGAACTGGTTATCCGCATGGTTTTCGGCACCCGAATACTGGCTGGGCAGAATCGTGCTCGAGCGTGGCGCGGCGCTGATCTATGTGATCGCGTTCGTCGGAGCAGCGCGGCAGTTCCGGCCGCTGATCGGCGAGCACGGGATGCTGCCGGTGCCGGAATATCTGGCGGGGCGGACCTTCTGGCGTTCGCCGAGCATCTTCCACTTCGGCTATTCCGACCGCATGTTCGCCGGTGTCTGCTGGTTCGGTGCAGCACTGTCGGCGGCCGTGGTCGGGGGCATCGCCGGGATGGCACCACTGTGGGCCGGGATGCTGATCTGGCTGACGTTGTGGGTGCTGTACCTGTCGATCGTCAACGTCGGTCAGGTGTGGTACGGGTTCGGTTGGGAATCCCTGCTTTTGGAGACCGGGTTTCTGATGATCTTCGTGGGCAACGATCGGGTGGCCCCGCCGGTACTGACGTTGTGGCTGATGCGCTGGCTGCTTTTCCGGGTGGAGTTCGGCGCCGGGTTGATCAAGCTGCGTGGCGACCGCTGCTGGCGGGATCTGACCTGTCTGTACTACCACCATGAAACACAACCGATGCCAGGGCCGTTCAGCTGGTTTTTCCATCACCTGCCCAAGCCGCTGCATCGGATCGAAGTGGCGGGCAACCATTTTGCGCAGTTGGTCGTGCCGTTCGGGTTGTTTGCGCCACAGCCGGTAGCCAGCGTCGCCGCCGTGATCATCATCGTCACACAACTGTGGCTGGTGACCTCCGGTAACTTCGCTTGGCTCAACTGGGTGACCATCGTGCTGGCATTCAGTGCGATTGATCAGTCGTCCGCGGCGAGGCTGCTGCCGATACCCGCCCAACCGGCGCTGCAGGGACCACCCACCTGGTTCGCCGGCGCGGTGATCGGGTTCGCGGCCGTGATGCTGTTCCTGAGTTACTGGCCCGCGCGCAACATGCTGTCGGCCCAACAGCGAATGAACGCATCGTTCAACTCATTTCATCTGGCCAACACTTACGGCGCGTTCGGCAGCATCTGCCGCACCCGTCGTGAGGTTGTGATTGAGGGCACCGATGAATCGGAGATCAACGACCAGACAGCCTGGCGGGAATATGAATTCAAAGGCAAGCCCGGCGGTCTGGCCAAGTTGCCGCGGCAGTGGGCGCCCTATCACCTGCGGCTGGATTGGCTGATGTGGTTCGCCGCCATCTCGCCGGGCTACGCGCTGGCTTGGATGAGACCTTTCCTGCAGCGACTGCTGCGCAATGATGCGCCGACGCTACGGCTGCTGCGGCACAACCCATTTCCGGACTCGCCGCCACGATACGTGCGCGCACAATTATACGAGTACCGCTTCACCACCATGGCCGAACTGCGCCGCGATCGCGCCTGGTGGCATCGCACGCTGATCGGCAGCTATGTCCCGCCCATGTCCGTAGGCACCAGCGCGGGTTGGGACACCTAGCAGGCGCTCGCCGCGCGGCTACAGCGTCTCGTCCAGCTCACCCAGTCGGTCGGTGAGCCGCAGGTTCTCGGAATAATCGACCGGGCAGGAGATCAGCGTGACGCCGTCTTCGGCAAGGGCCTTCTTGAGCGTCGGCAACAATTCCTCCGCCTTCTCGATCCGGTATCCCTTGGCGCCGAAGCTTTCCGCGTATTTCACCACATCCGGATTGGTGAACGAAACATGGTGATGCTCACCAAGTTCCAGGTCCATCTTCCATTCGATCAGACCGTAACCGCCGTCATCCCAAATCAGCACCACGAGGGGAATCTTCTCCCGGACGGCGGTTTCGATCTCCTGGGAATTCATCAGGAATGCTCCGTCGCCGACCACGGCCAACACCTTCGCGTCCGGGCGTGCCAACTTCACTCCGAGTGCACCAGGTAGGGCAAAACCCATGGTGGACAAGCCGTTTGAGATCAGACAGGTGTTACGTTCGAAGGTCGGATACAGCCGGGCCATCCACATCTTGGTGGCACCGGTGTCGACCAACACCACGTCGTCGCGGTCCAACGCGGCTCGGGTGTCGGCAACCAATCGCTGCGGTGTCACCGGGAACGACGAATCCTCTTGTGCTTCAGCAAATTCCTCTTCCAACAGGCCTGACCCTGGCACGTCGGCGTCCTCGAAGCGGTGGCCGTCGAGCGCATCAGTGAGCTCGTTGAGCGAGTCATTGATATCGCCGATGATCCCGACCTCAACGGTGTAGTGCGCGTCGACCTCGGCCGGGAACCGATGGATATGAATGATCTGCTTGTCGCCCTTCGGATTGATCCGAACCGGGTCGAACTCCTGCAACTCGTAGCCGACCGCGATAACGACGTCGGCGTTGTCGAACCCGAAGTTGACGTAGTCATGCGTCATGAAGCCCAGGGTCCCGATGCTGTTGGGGTGATCGTCGGGCATGACCCCCTTGCCATGGAAGGTATTGGCGACCTTCACGCCGGTTTCTTCGGAGAACCGGACCAGGGCGGCGGTAGCGTCGCTGCGTGCCGCACCGTGGCCGGCCAGCACGACCGGCTGCTGTGCCTTGCGCAGAATATCGGTGGCTCGGGCAATCTGTCGGGGGGCCGGCGCATCGGCGCGAACAACTCTGCGCGGCAACGGCGTCAGCTCGTAGTCGGCGTCGTCTTCGTCGATGTGTTCGGGGATGGCGAGGTAGACCGCGGCCGGGCGTTCGGTCTCGGCGAGCTTGAACGCCTTGCGGATCATTTCCGGTATGGCCTTCGGGGTGGGCACTGCGGCGGCCCAGCGCGTGATCGGCGCGTACATCGACACCAGGTCGACGGACTGGTGGGACTCCTTGTATTCGCGGTCCTGACCGACCTGCGCCGAGATGGCGACGACCGGGGTGCTGTTGGTGGTGGCGTCGGCGACGCCGAGTTGCATGTTGATCGCGCCCGGCCCCAACGTGGCTGACACAACGCCCGCGCGCCCGGTCACCCGGCCGTACATCTCGGCCATGAACGCCGCCGCCTGCTCGTGCCGGGTGAGCACGTAGCGAATGTCGGAGGCCGCCAACGCCTGAATCAATCGGATGTTCTCTTCGCCAGGTATCCCGAAGACGATCGAGACGCCCTCGTTCTCCAGACACTTGACGATCAACTGAGCCGCAGTGCTCATCCGCCACCTCCCTCTGGGAACGATAGTGGCAGGCTAGGTGTTGGACCTTTACCGAACCCCGAAAAGGCAAGCGAGGAGAGCCAGCGTGTCCATCGCCACGATCAATCCGGCTACCGGCGAGACAGTCAAGACCTTCACCCCGGCGAGCGACGACGAAGTCGACGCGGCCATCGCCCGCGCCCACGCGCGCTTCGCCGACTACCGCAAAAACACCACGTTCGCCCAGCGCGCCCAGTGGGCCAACGCCACCGCCGACCTACTCGAGGCCGAGGCGGACCAGACCGCCGCCATGATGACCGAGGAGATGGGCAAGACGCT
>JAVROZ010000254.1:0-3262 GCA_032162485.1 Mycobacterium sp. | reverse complement strand
GACGGCGCCGAAATCAGCGTGCCCAAGGGAACTTTGGTGATCCGCGCGGCCGAGCTGATGGGCATCCAGATCCCGCGGTTCTGCGATCACCCGCTGCTCGACCCGGTCGGTGCGTGCCGGCAATGCCTCGTAGAGGTCGAAGGCCAGCGCAAACCACTGGCGTCGTGCACCAGCGTCTGCACCGACGACATGGTGGTGAAGACTCAACTCACCTCACCGGCCGCCGACAAGGCGCAGCACGGGGTGATGGAACTGCTGCTCATCAACCATCCGCTGGACTGCCCGATGTGCGACAAGGGCGGCGAGTGCCCGCTGCAGAACCAGGCGATGTCCAATGGCCGCGGGGAGTCTCGCTTCACCGACCCCAAGCGCACGTTCGCCAAACCGATCAACATCTCCTCGCAGGTGCTGCTGGACCGCGAGCGCTGCATCCTGTGCGCCCGCTGCACCCGGTTCTCCAACCAGATCGCCGGCGATACGTTCATCGACATGCAGGAGCGGGGCGCTCTGCAGCAGGTCGGCATCTACGCCAACGAACCGTTCGACTCCTACTTCTCCGGCAACACCGTGCAGATCTGCCCGGTCGGCGCGCTGACCGGCACCTCCTACCGGTTCCGCGCCCGCCCCTTCGACCTCGTTTCCAGCCCCAGCGTGTGTGAGCACTGTGCGTCCGGTTGCGCGCAGCGCACCGACCACCGCCGCGGCAAGGTGACACGGCGACTGGCCGGTGACGATCCCGAAGTCAACGAAGAGTGGAACTGCGACAAGGGGCGGTGGGCGTTCACCTACGACACCAGGCAGGACGTGCTCACCACTCCCCTGCTCCGGAACGCCGACGGAAAGCTGGAGCCGGCGTCGTGGTCGCACGCCATCGTGGCGGCGGCCCAGGGATTGGAGGCGGCCCGTGGCCGCGCCGGCGTGCTGGTCGGTGGCCGAGGCACTTGGGAAGACGCCTACGCCTACGCCAAATTCGCCCGAATCGTGTTGGACAGCAACGACATCGATTTCCGCGCCCGGCCACACTCCGCTGAGGAGGCCGACTTCCTGGCTGCGCGCGTCGCGGGGCGACCGGTCACCGTCAGCTACTCCGACCTGGAGACCGCACCGGTGGTCCTGCTGGTCGGATTCGAACCGGAAGAAGAATCCCCGATCGTGTTCCTGCGCTTGCGCAAGGGCGTGCGCAAGAACGGCGTCGCGGTGTACGCGATCGCCCCGTTCGCCACCCGCGCGCTGACCAAGATGTCCGGCCGGTTGCTGCAGACCACTCCCGGCGCCGAACCTTCGGTACTGGACGGCCTGGCCACCGGGGAACTGGGTGATCTGCTCAGCACGCCCGGCGCGGTCATCATGGTCGGGGAACGCCTGGCCACGGTGCGCGGCGGATTCTCTGCCGCGGCCCGGCTGGCCGACTCGACCGGGGCGCGGCTGGCCTGGGTGCCGCGACGCGCCGGTGAACGCGGTGCGTTGGAAGCCGGCGCCCTGCCGGGGCTGCTGCCCGGCGGCCGTCCCGCCGCCGACGACACCGCGCGGTCGCAGGTCTGCGCCGCCTGGCACGTCGACGAATTGCCTTCCGCCACTGGACGAGACGCCGACGGGATCCTCGCCGCGGCGACCGACGGATCGCTGGGCGCATTGCTGGTCGGTGGTATCGAACCGGGTGACTTCGCCGATCCGGAGGCGGTACTGGCCGCACTCGACGCGGCGCCGTTCGTGGTCAGCCTCGAACTGCGGCACAGCGCGGTCACCGAGCGGGCCGACGTGGTGTTCCCGGTCGCGCCAGCCACCCAGAAGTCGGGTGCGTTCGTGAACTGGGAGGGCCGTTACCGCGGGTTCGAACCTGCATTCCGCGGCACCTCGTTGTCCGCCGGCCAATCCGATCACCGCGTGCTGGACACGCTGGCCGACGAGATGGGCGTCTACCTGGGATGCACCACGGTCGAGTCGGCCCGCGAGGAGCTGTCGACCCTGGGCACCTGGGACGGCGAGCGCACTGCCAGCCCCACAGTCGAGGCCGTGGAGGCCAAGCCCGCCGCCCAGCCCGAGGCGGGCCAGGCCCTGTTGACCGGTTGGCGATTATTGCTGGACTCCGGTCGCGGGCAGGATGGTGAGCCGCATCTGGCCGGCACCGCGCGCAAACCCGAGGTTCGCCTGTCGGCCGACACCGCGGCCGAGATCGGCGCCACCGACGGCGAGGAGGTCACGGTCAGCACGGACCGCGGCTCAATCACCTTGCCGCTCAACATCACCGACATGCCAGACCGGGTGGTGTGGCTGCCGCTGAACTCACCTGGTTCGGCGGTACACCGGGAACTGGGCGTCACCATCGGCTCCTTAGTGAAAATCGGAGTGCCGGCATGAACGGCTTGACCGCCTTCGGCCACGACACCTGGTGGCTGGTGCTGGGCAAGGCACTGGCCATCTTCGTGTACCTGGTGCTGACGGTGCTGGTGGCGATCCTTCTCGAACGCAAGCTCCTGGGTTATATGCAGCTGCGGCCCGGCCCCAACCGGACGGGACCATGGGGCACCCTGCAGAGCCTGGCCGACGGCGTCAAGCTGGCACTGAAGGAAAGCATCACTCCCAAGGGCGTCGACTGGTTCGTTTATTTCGCGGCGCCGGCCATCTCGGCGATTCCCGCGTTCACCGCGTTCGCATTCATTCCGATGGGTCCCGAGGTGTCGGTATTCGGCCATTGGACCCCGTTGCAGCTCACCGACGTTCCGGTCGCAGTGCTGTTCATCCTGGGCCTGTCGGCGATCGGGGTGTACGGCATCGTGCTCGGCGGGTGGGCATCGGGATCCACCTACCCGCTGCTGGGTGGGGTGCGCTCGACCGCGCAGGTCATCTCCTACGAGGTGGCGATGGGACTGTCCTTCGCGGCGGTGTTCCTGTTCGCCGGCACCATGTCGACGTCGCAGATCGTGGCCGCACAGGACCGCGTCTGGTACATCTTCCTGCTGTTGCCGTCCTTCGTGACCTACCTCATCTCCATGGTGGGCGAAACCAACCGGGCGCCGTTCGACCTGCCCGAGGCCGAGGGTGAACTCGTCGCGGGCTTCCACACCGAGTACTCCTCACTGAAGTTCGCGATATTCATGCTCGCCGAATACGTCAACATGACAACGGTTTCGGCGTTGGCGGCGACGATGTTCCTGGGCGGCTGGCACGCTCCGTGGCCGCTGAACATGTGGGACGGAGCCAACACCGGTTGGTGGCCCCTGCTGTGGTTCACCGCCAAGGTCTGGGGCTTTCTGTTCATCTA
>JAVROZ010000253.1:0-13259 GCA_032162485.1 Mycobacterium sp. | reverse complement strand
CCACCACCAGGACATCGTTCGGAGAGCCGGCCTGGCCTGGAATCTGTGCCATCAACGTGTCGAAGGTGGCGCCTGCGTCGCCTTCGACAGGCGGGGCGGCCATCACCGTCGGAGGGGCGTCCGGATCGCCCGAGACCGCGAGACTTGCCATTTCACTGCCGACCAACAGCACCGCCGCGCCGGCACGGCCCGCTCCCAGCAGCGCGGTGGCTGCCTGCGACTCGGACACCACCTGCACGTTCGGCACCCGGGCGTAATCCAGCGCCTGCTTCAGCTGCTCAGCGCGGTACCGGTCAGACCAGCACAGCCGAGTCGCGACCAATCGGTGGCCTTCATCGGCCAACAGCCGGCTCGTGCCGACAATGGTCTCGGTCAATTCGGCCACGGGGTTACCCGCAAGATCGACCGAAGATTGATCGATTACCGCGTCACAGTGGGCGGCCGCCTCAACTAAAGCCAGGCGCGCGACCCGGCCAGTGACGGCCACCCCCAACACGACATCCATTTGCGGCTCTCCTTCGGCTGGCTACCCCACACCCGGCAATATCCCGGCATCATTACACTGCGTACCGTCGGCAATATTCGTCAATTCGGGCGACGAGGTTCCCCTATGAGCGCAGCGTAACCGGATTCCCAACCAGCGGGGACGGTCACCGAGGATCCAGTGCACGTTCATAACCTGCTCACAGCCAAGACCGCGTCTTCCGAATGGAGAATATGTTCGCAATCGAACAACGCAGCGGGCCCGGCAGGGGGTTCCTTTGCGGCAAGATTGAACCTGCGCCACCGGTAACCGACCTCAATCCCTGGGGGGCTTCGTGAGCCTGAGCAGCGACGACACGCCGACCGGCCCCATCGTGGGTGCGCGCCATGCGGTGCCGGGCCCGCCGGTTCCGCCCTCGTCCAGGTCGCAACCGTTGCCGGGCCAGCAGGCGCCGGGGAACGTGGGTCGAGGCCGCAACATCATTCGGGTGGTGCTCGCCGCCCTGTTGCTTGTCCTTGCCCTGCTGTTCCCGTGGAATCTCTACTTCGGCTTGCTAATCCCGAATAGCAGTGTGCTGCTGTGGGGAATCGTTGGCCTGGTGACGCTGCTGTCGCTGGTGTCGCTCGTCGCCCCCAACGCCCGGCTTCGCCTCATCCTCAACGTCCCCTACTTTTTGCTGGTCGTCGCCTTCATCGGATACGACGTGTTCGAATCCATCCGGTCGGGTGGCACCGTCCACGTGCCGGGTGGCGTCGGGCCGGGCGGGTGGCTGGGTATCGCCGGCGCACTGCTGGCGGCGCAACCGTTGCTCACCAGTCCAGCCACGGACGAGGACAGCTACCACGGGTGGCTGCGCGGCGCCCGGATCATCGGCTACGCATCGATGTTCGGGGCGTCGTTGACCGCCGGTTTCAATCTGTGCTGGCGGGTGCGCTACGCCCTGCCGGATAGCAACAACTCGGAGGCGTTCGGCACCCGCAACACCGCGGTGATCCTCACCGCAGTGGTGTATGGCGCGGTGGCGCTGACGGCGGTCCTGGTCGCATCTCGCTGGATCCTGCGCAACACGCCGGCAACCCGGTTCGCGACCCTGTGGCTCGGCTTCTCGACGCTGGTTGCCGGAATGTTGGTGTGGATCCTTCCCGTCGGCCGCGAGATCGACGCGTTCCACGGCATCGCGCAGAACACGTCGACGGCGGGGGTCGGCTACGAGGGCTATCTGGCGGGGGCTGCGGCCGCGGCGCTGTTCGTGCCGCTGACGTTGTTCAGCTCGCCCCAAGTCCGCGGCGACCGCGAGGTATGGCGGGGTGCGATCCGAAAAGCTCTGACGCTGATCATCATCTGGTGCGTGGGTTCGGTGCTGATGAGGCTGACCGACCTCGTTGTCGCGCTGATGCTGAATTACCCGTCGTTCCCCTACGACTCCATCACGCTGGCGGCATTCGATGCGGCCACCGCAGGCCTCGCGTTGTGGCTTCGCGTCAGTCTGACCGGCGGCGCATTACGGTCGCGACTGATCACCGCACTCAGCGCATTCGTCATCACCCTCACTATTTCTCGGGTGTTCCTCGGCGTGGTCCTGGCGCCACGCTTCGAGCCGGCTCCGGGTGCAACAGTGAACCCGGTCTACGGAAACAATCTGGCCCAGCAGATCAGCAGCACGTTCGATGTGGCGCTGTGCGGACTTGCCCTGTGCATCTTTGCGGCGGTCATCATCGCGGGACGCATTCGCAAACCCCGCCGACGGGTACGACGGCAGCGTCCGCCGCAGGGTCCCGCCGCCGGGCAGCCCTATCAGGCTTCCAATCAGGCTTCCAATCAGGCTTCCAATCAGGCTTCCAATCAGGCAAGGCCCCAGGTTCCCATCCCCACTCGTCCCGTTGGCGGCCCGCCGTCACCCTCGGAGGCCAGCACCACCCAGTTCAGGGCCGCTCATCGCGACCAGCACGAGGCGCCCACCTCCGTGCTGTCCCTGCCGAGCGGATCACCGCGGATCTTCCGGTCGAACGAAACCACCGGGCCCGTGCGCCCGAGGCACGACCGGCCGCCGAACAGCCCTTCTTAGCCGCGTCGCCAGACGCGGCTCACCGCAACGGCGCAAACGCGAATTCGCGCAATCCGTCGCTCGGTGAGACGGCCGCCCGGAAACCCAGCACCTCGGCGGCCCGAGCGGGGTCGGCCACGATGTGCCGGACATCGCCGCTGCGGTACCGCCCGGTGACGACCGGGGACAGCTCAGCGCCCCGCGCCGCGCACAACTCGGCGGCCACCTCGAGGATCGAGATGGGCTGCCCCGAGCAGACATTGGCGGTGGTGAAGCCCGGCCGGTGCGTATTCACCGCGGCGAGATTCGCGGCGGCGACATCGTCAACGTGGACGAAGTCACGCATCTGACCGCCGTCTTCGTAAACCGTCGGCGACTCACCTTTTTCCAGCGATGAACGGAAGATGGCGGCCACCCCGGAGTACGGGGTATCCCGGGGCATGCCGGGGCCGTACACGTTGTGGTAGCGCAGGGCGACCGCCGCACCGCCCGTGGCCTCCGACCACGCCAGCGCGTAGTGCTCCTGCGCGGTCTTGCTGGCCGCATACAGGCTGCGCGGTCGCAGCGCGGCGTCCTCGTCGACAAGCTGCCAAGTGACCGATTCCCCGCACCGGGGGCAGCGGTGCTCGAAGATCCCGGCATCCAGGTCACTACGGCGTCGCGGCAGCGGGTCGACCGACCCGTGCTCCGCGCACTGGTAGCGACCCTGCCCGTAGACCACCATCGACGACGCCAGCACCAGACGCGACACTCCGGCGGCGAACATCTGTGCCAGCAGCACCGTGGTGCCGAAATCGTTGTGGCCGCCGTACTCGGGGGCGTCGGCGGCGTCGACGCCGGCCCCCACCATCGCGGCCTGGTGACAGACCAGATCCACACCCGACAGCAGCGGGGCGAGCGCGTCGGCGTCGCGGACATCGACGCGGTGACAACCCTGCGGCAATTCCGGATTCGAGCCGTGCGCGGCGGGCAGCAGGATATCCACGCCGAGAACCTCATGGCCCGCGGACCGCAGCGCCGCGCCTACCCGCGACCCGATGAAACCGGCCGCTCCCGTCAACAGCACTCTCACGGCAGCTCGAACGGCAACGGGACCCCGGCATGCTGCAGGCAGTGGGTGCAGCTGCGCTCGCCGGCCACACGGCCGATTGCCGTTTGCACGAGTCGTTTGAGCATCTCGATGTTCTCCCCGAATTGAGCAAAAATCTCGGCGGCTTTCACGCCTTCGCCGACAGCGACACCGGCATCCACATCAGTCACCAAAGCGATTGCCGCATAACATAATTCAAGCTCTCTGGCTAGTATGGCCTCCGGGTAACCGGTCATATTGACCAGGCTGAACCCGGCTGCAGCGAACCACCGGCTTTCCGCGCGGGTGGAAAACCGGGGACCCTGGATCACCACCATGGTGCCGCCGTCAACCACATGGGGGACCTCGGGCCCGCCGGTGACCGCGGACCGCAGGGTCGGACAGTACGGATCGGCGAAAGCGGTGTGCACGCCGCCGGTGTCGAAATAGGTGTCCGCCCGACTGCTGGTGCGGTCGACCAGCTGGTCGGGCACCACCACCGTCCCCGGGCCCAGTGCCGGGTTGAGGCTGCCGACGGCGCACGGCGCGAACACCCGCCGCACTCCCAGGGCGCGCAGCGCCCACATGTTGGCCCGGTACGGGACGGTGTGCGGGGAGTACTGGTGCTTGGCGCCGTGCCGGGGCAGAAAGGCGACTTCATGCTCGCCAACCGTGCCGATCGTGATCGGGTCGCTGGGTTCGCCCCACGGGGTCTGGGGATAAACGGTGCGGGTATCGGTTCCCAGGAATGTGTAGAAGCCGCTGCCGCCGATGACTCCGAGCATCCGCCCATTGTCATGCATAGGGCAGGATGCCCTGGTGGCCAGTTTTGCGCAGTGGATCTCCGGCGCGCGTCCGCGCACGCTGCCCAACGCGGTCGCCCCGGTCGTGGCGGGTACTGGCGCCGCGGCCTGGCTGCACTCCGCCAGCTGGTGGAAAGCGCTGCTGGCGCTGGCTGTCGCGGTCCCGTTCGTCGTCGGGGTGAACTACGCAAACGACTACTCCGACGGCATCCGCGGTACCGACGACGAGCGCGCCGGCCCGGTGCGTCTGGTGGGTGCGCGGCTGGCCACCCCGCGAGCCGTTCTGACCGCGGCACTGCTCAGCCTGTTCGTCGGCTGCGTGGCGGGACTGGCGCTGGCGCTGGTCAGCGCGCCGTGGCTGATTGCGGTAGGCGTTGCCAGCGTCGCCGGGGCGTGGCTGTATACCGGCGGGTCCAAGCCCTACGGCTACTCAGGTCTGGGCGAGGCCGCGGTCTTCGTGTTCTTCGGCCTGACGGCCGTCCTCGGCACGCAGTACACGCAGGCCCTGCGGGTCGACTGGGTGGGCCTGGTGCTGGCGGTGGGCGTCGGAGCACTGTCGTCCTCGGTGCTGGTCGCCAACAATCTGAGGGACATTCCCACCGATGCGCAATCGGGCAAGATCACCCTGGCGGTCCGCCTGGGCGATAGCCGCACCCGGGTGCTTTACCACTCGCTGCTGGCCCTCACGGGCCTTCTGACGCTGGTCCTGATGATTGCGACGCCCTGGTGCGCGGCGGGGCTGGTGGCCACGCCGCTGGCCCTGCGGGCCGACCGGCCGGTGCGGTCTGGTCGCGGCGGACCGGAGCTTATCCCAGTGCTGCGTGATACCGGTTTGGCGATGGCGGTGTGGGCTGTCGCGGTGGCGGCGGCACTGGCGCTGGGCCATTAGGCGCCACGCCCTAGAGTCGATTACGTCGACGGCATGGATCATGCCGCGGCGGCCGGAAGGACGGGTATGACGGAGATCGCCACGACCAAGGGACCCAAAAACATCGGATTGCTCAGCGTCGGGGCCTACCGCCCGGAGCGTGTCGTCACCAACGACGAGATATGTCAGAACATCGACTCGTCCGACGAATGGATTTACTCCCGCACCGGAATCAAGACCCGCCGCTTCGCCGCCGACGACGAAACCGCCGCTTCGATGGCGGCCGAGGCCTGTCGACGGGCGCTGTCGAACGCCTCCCTGGTCGGGGCTGACATCGATGGGGTGATCGTCACCACCAACACCCATTTCCTCCAAACACCACCGGCCGCTCCGATGGTCGCGGCCGCGCTGGGCGCCAAACATGTTCTCGGATTTGATCTTTCGGCTGGGTGCGCCGGATTCGGCTACGCGCTCAGCACGGCCGCCGACATGATCCGGGGCGGGGGTGCGGCAAAGATGTTGGTGGTCGGCACCGAGAAACTGTCCCCGACGATAGACATGCAGGACCGCGGCAACTGCTTCATTTTTGCCGACGGCGCCGCCGCAGTGGTGGTGGGCGAGACACCGCGTCAAGGCATTGGACCGACCGTCGCGGGCAGCGACGGCGAGCAGGCCAATGCCATCCGGCAGGACATCGACTGGATCACCTTTGCCCAGAATCCGAGTGGTCCGCGGCCATTCGTCCGGCTCTCGGGCCCGTCGGTATTTCGCTGGGCGGCCTTCAATATGGGCGATGTCGGTCGGCGGGCACTGGAAGCCGCCGGGGTCGGACCCGATCAGATAGACGTGTTCGTGCCTCATCAGGCCAATAGCCGAATCAATGAGCTTCTGGTCAAGAATCTGCAGTTGCGGGCCGACGTGGTCGTCGCCAATGACATCGAGCAGGCCGGAAACACCTCGGCGGCTTCCGTTCCGCTGGCAATCGCCGCACTGATGGAGTCGGGGGAAGCTCACCCGGGCGACCTGGCCTTACTGATCGGCTACGGAGCAGGTCTCACCTATGCCGCACAAGTCGTGCGGATGCCGCTGCACAGCGACGCCTGAGCTAATCCTCGTCAGGCCTTTCGTCGGGCCCCTGGTCAGGCCTCTGGTCAGGCCGCAGCTCGCCTGGCGCCTCGCCCCGCAGCCGGGCCCGTAACCGGTCACGTTCGGCGCGGCGGCGCTCGCCGGCGTCGGCGAGCCTGCTCGTTGCACGCCGGCGCAACGGGCCGAACGCCCACATACCCAACGGCATGGAGACAATCAGACCGCCCAGCGCGGCGACGAAAAGCGGGAAATCACCCACTCCGACCAGTCGCGCCACCCCGTAGATCGCACCGGTGACCACCACCACCAACAGCAGCCGGGCCGTCACATACAGCATGACGTCGACGACGGCTGAACCCCGGGGAGGGCCCTGAGTGGTCTTGTCGCTGGGCGCTTCTGACACAGGTTGAGCCTACGGCGCGAGTATATTCACTCGAAGGAGGTGTCGAGTGCTCTACCTGCTCGTCGTCCTTGTTCTGGGGACGCTGATCTATCTCGGCTGGCGCGCGGCACGGTCGCAGCCACGCCCGCAAAAATCGCGCGTTATCGGGCCTGACGACGATCCGGAATTCTTGCGGCGATTGGGTGACAACAAGCCGCGCTAGACGAAATTCGGGTTGGAGCGCCGCTGATCGCCCGGGAAGCCGTCGGCGACCACCGCCGCCAATTCGTTGACGGCCTCGGCGGTGTCCCGCTTCAGCCGGTCCAGGCTGATCTCGGCGCCTTCTTCGAGATGAGGATCGAACGGCACCACCCGCACCGCGCGGCACCGACGTGCAAAGTGATCGACCACTTTCTGCATGTCGACCTTGCCCGAGCGGGACCGCACCGCATTGATGACCGCGACCGAGTTACGCACCAAGTCTTCGTGGCCGTGCGCGTCCAGCCAGTCCAGCGTCGCGGACGCGCTGCGGGCGCCGTCGATGGACCCCGATGCGACCACGATCAGCACGTCGGACTTGGCCAATACCGCCGACATCGTCGAATGCAAAAGGCCGGTGCCGCAGTCGGTGAGCACCAGGCCGTAGAACCGGTCCAAAATGTCCAGGGTGCGCGTGTAGTCGTCACCGTTGAACGCCTCCGAAACGGTCGGGTCGCTCTCGGAGGCCAGCACCTCCAGCCCGTCCGCATTCTGTGAGGTGTAGCTGCGGACATCGCTGTAGCGGTCGATGCTGTCCGCGTCGCGCAGTAGATGACGCACGGTGGCCGGCGTCTCGAGCGGAACTTTCTGGCTCAGCGTGCCGCGGTCGGGGTTCGCGTCCACCGCAACCACCCGGTCGCCTCGCACGGTCGCGAAGGTGGAGCCCAGGGTCGCGGTGATCGTCGTCTTGCCGACACCGCCCTTCAAGGACAACACCGCGATCCGGTAGCAGCCGCGCAGTGGCCGGTTGATCTGGGCAACCAGGTTGTTGTGTCTGGTCGCGCGAGGCCCCTCCCCGAGGTTGATCAGCTGTCCTGACAACACATAGAGCGCGCGGCGCCAGCCCTCCGAGGGCGGCGGCTTGACCGGCCGCAGCAGCACGGTGGTAGACAGCTCCGGATACGGCGTCTGCGGCAGCGGCTCAGGGCGGAACTGAGGCCGTTCCTCGGTGCCGGAGCCTTCGGGCGGGCCGGGGTAGTACGCCCCGTAGGCCGTCGGGTCCACGCGCGACACCCCGGTCACCGGTCCTGTCGTCGGCCCGGAATCCCACCGGGGCCGCTCGGCCAGCTCGACGGGTTGGGGCGGCGGCGCCATGCCGGCCGAACCGGCGGTGGGGTCAGGGGCGGGGGTAATGCGCCGCTCAGTGCGAAAGCCCGCGAACGCCCGGGTCGGCGCCTCGACGGTAGCGTCCACGGGCGGTTCACCCGCCAAAGGGACTTTCGGCAAGTGCATGGTCGGCTGATCCGGACTGACGGTCGGGGCAGTACTGCCCTCGCCGTTGCCCGGGTGGACCCGCGGCTCCCCTGTCCCCGGCGTTGGATGCTCTGACACTGGACGTTCCCCCTCTTTTTGGCCCTCTTACCCGCTAGCTCGGGTCGGTTACTGTCGCTCAGCCCACCCCCGCGTAGGAGTGCAGGCCGACGGTCACCAGGTTAACGAAGAACAGATTGAAGACCATGGCGACGAACCCGACGACGTTGATCCAGGCCGCCTTTCGATCCCGCCAACCCGCGGTTGACCTGGCATGAAGATAGGCGGCGTAGACCACCCATGCGATGAACGACACTGTTTCTTTGGGGTCCCAGCCCCAGTATCGGCCCCAGGCTTCCTCGGCCCAGATGGCGCCGAAGATGACCCCGAACCCGAACACCGGGAAGGCGAAGATCGTGGTTCGGTAAGCGATCCGGTCCAGCGTCTGGGCGTCGGGGAACCGCTGGACCACTCGCGCCAGCGCACCCTCCGACCCTTGCGCGTCAGGGTCCCCGAACCGCGACGTGCGCAACAAGAACAGGATGCTGGCGATGCCGGCAACCAGGAACACCCCCGAACCTAGGCTGACCACCGAAACGTGGATGGGCAGCCAGTAGGACTGCAGCGCTGGCATCACCGGTGCGGCGTTGGCGTAGAGCCAGCGTCCGGACACCGTGAGCAGGATCAGCACGGGGAGCAGCAGGAATACCCAGAGCGGCCGGTATTGGGGCCGACGCAGCACGATCGTCCCAGCGATCAGCCCGGACATACAGGTCAGGTTGATGAACTCGTACATATTGCCCCACGGCACACGCGTGGTGGCCAGGCCCCGCAGCACGATGCAGGCGAACAGCAGCCCGATCCCGAGGTAGAGCACGGCGAGTCCGGCGCGGCCCACTCGTTCGTCAAATGGCCGCTGCGGACTGTCCGCCACAATCCCGGGAGTGCTGCTGTCGGTGGCCAACCTCATCCGCGACCCGCCCGCTACAACGGGTTCGACTTGGCGGGTCCGGACGTAGGCCAGCTCGCAGGCCAGCAGTAACAGGGCGACCACCAGTGCCACCACGGCCGAGGTGAAGGCCCAGTCCGAGTAGCGGGCCAGGCCGACGTTGATGTGCTGGGTGTTCATTTGACGTCCACTCTCATTTGACATCCACCGCCGCGCTCCTCCTGGCGGTGGTCGTTTCGGCGGTTTCGCCCTCCTCGGCGACGCCGAACCCTTCCAATAACCGTTCGGTCAGACGCTCGAACTCGTCTCCCCACCCGGAGTTGTCGGTCCGTGCCAAGCCGCCCAGTTCCACCCGGACGGTACGGGGGCCGGTACTGGGGACCGTACCTGGACCGCCGGTGACCGGCACCAGACGAACCCACACCCGGCGGCGACGGACCAGCAACGACACCACCAGGCCGGCCATCATGGTGATGGCGAAGACCAGCACCCAGGTCTGCCCGGGGTCGTGGGAGACCTGCAGGTTGACGAACGGGATGGCGCCGTCGAAGCGGACCGTGGTGCCCGCGCCCGGGCCCTGGTCGATCCGGACCTGCTCGCCTACCCGCAGATTGACCCGTTTCTCCTTGGTCAGCCTGCCCTGCTCGATCAGCCGCGGGTCCAGGTTGAACAGCGACTGGGGGCGACCGGTGTCCAGGCCGGTGTCACCGCGGTAGACGTCGCTCGCCACCGCTGGGTCGTTGAGCGCCGGAAAGCGTGACGACAGCAGGACGCCGTCGAGTTGCTCAGTCGGCGCCAGCAGGCCCTGGATCGCGATCTCGTGCTTACGACGCTCCTCGGCGGTGGGGTAGCTGCCGGCGGGCGGGTCGATGCGCGCCACACCCGAGGACAGCAGGGTCTGCGGGTTGTCGGGTCGCCACTGCACGGTCGAGGTGCGGGTCTGCCCGTTCGGGAAGGTCACCGTGAAGGTCGGCGCGTAGCCGTGGCCCTGCAGATAGACCCGGTCGCCGCCGATGCGCAGCGGATGGTTCACCTCGAGCCGGTACGGCCGCCAGGTGTTCGAGGTCAGGTCGTCGCCGGTTTGGTACGCGATGTCCGCCGCGAACGAGGTGGCCTGCCCCGAAGGCAGGTAGTGCGCCTGGAAGTTGTTGACCCGCAAGCAGATCGGGTGCAGTGACGTGCCGTCGACGGTGTTGCCGGCGCGGAACGAATCGAACGCGGCAGGGGACGCCGAGCAGAAGCCCGGCCCTCCGTCGGCGATGACGATCACATTGCCCTCGTAGCCGAACAGCTTGCCGACGGCGACGGCGACCAGCAGACCCAATAGCGAGAAGTGGAACACCAGGTTGCCGAATTCGCGCAGGTAACCCTTCTCGGCGGAGACCTCGACCTCCGAGCCGGGGGATGCCTGCGATCCGGGGGTCGCCTCGGTACGCCGGACCGTCGTCCGCCAGCCCCGCAACCGGTCAGTGATGGTGGCTGCCAGAGCGTCGGGATCGCCGACTGTTTGCGCGCTGGCGTGCTTGGGCAGCCGGGCCAGGTTGCGCGGCGCGGGGACCGGTGTGGCGCGCAGGCTGCGCGCGTGCTCGAGGATCCGCGGAGTCAGGCAGCCGACCAGGGATACGAACAACAGCACATAGATCGCGGTGAACCAGAAGCTGGAGAACACGTCGAAGGCCTGCAGTTCGTCGAGCCAGGGCCCGATCATCGGGTGTGCTCGCAGGTACTCGTCGACCTTGCCGGCGTTGAGGCTGCGCTGGGGCAACAGCGCACCGGGAATGGCGCCGAGCGCGAGCAGGAAGAGCAGCACCAACGCGGTACCCATCGACGTCAGCGACCGCCAGGTGTTGCGCCCCCTTGCCGCGAGCAGACGCAGAATCGCACTGGACCGCGCGCTCCAAGCTAATTCTGTGTCTGCTCGCGCCATTAGATCGGCAATCTCACGTCGGAGACGAAGGCGTCGCGCAGCCAGGACACGAAGTCGTTCCACACCCCGGTGACCAGGGCCGCACCAACGGCGATCAACAGCGCGCCGCCGAAGATCTGGATCGCCCTGGTGTGTTTGCGCAACCAGCCCAGGCCCGCCACGGCCTTGGCGGACCCGAACGCGAGCAGCACGAACGGTATCCCCAGGCCCAAGCAGTAGGCGATCACCAGCACAATCCCCCGCGCCACGCTGGCGCCATCGGTGGCCGACGCCACCGTGATCACCCCGGTCAGCGTCGGCCCCAGACACGGTGTCCAGCCGAGCCCGAACACCGCGCCCAGCAGCGGTGCCCCTGCCACCGTGGTCAGCTGCCGTGGGCTGAATCGGGCCTGGCGCTGCAAAGCCGGAATCAGCCCCACGAACACCAGCCCCATCACGATCGTCAGCACGCCGCCAATCCGCTGGAGCAGCAGCTGGTTGGTGATCAACGTGGTGGCCATGCCGAGCACCACGACGGTGCCCAGCACGAACACCGTGGTGAACCCGGCGACAAACAGCAGCGCGGATCCGGCCACCCGCCAGCGAGCGGCGGGCGGCGCCTGCACGGTGCCTGCGCCAGTCGGCTGCGCCTCATCCACACCCACGACCGCGGCGAGATAAGACAGGTAGCCCGGCACCAGCGGCACCACGCACGGCGACGCGAACGACACCAACCCCGCCACCAGGCATGCACCCAGGGCCACCAGCAGTGGACCGGCGGCGGCGATGTGGGCGAACCCGGTCATTGCGGTCCCGACGACGGCTGCGTTTTCGCCGACGTCGCTGCGGCACTCTCCGACGCCTTCTCGGAGGCGACCCGCTGCACCACCGGCTGCAGATCCTGAGCCAGCAGTTCCCGCAGGAACACCGCCGCGACCCGGTGTTGACGGTCCAGAACCAGCGTCGACGGAATGACAGTGGTCGGGTACTTGCCACCGAAGGCGATCAGGGTGCGCATCGCAGGGTCGTAGATCGACGGAAACGTCACGCGCCGGTCGGCGATGAAGTCCTGCGCCGCGTCGCGGCTGTTGTCGCGCACGTCGATCCCGAGGAACGAGACCCCGGACTCCCGGGTCGCGTCGTAGACCTGCTGCAATTGGGCGATCTCGGCCCGGCATGGTCCACACCACTGGCCCCACGCGTTGATGACGACGACCTGACCCGGGAACTCAGCCAGCGAGATGGTGCGCGCCGGGTCCGCCAGGCTGGGCCCCGACAGCGGACCTGGCCGACCTCGACTTTCCGGCGGGTCGTAGAAGATGTCGGTCTTGCCGCCCGGCGAGACAAACTCGAAGGTGCCACCTTGGGCGACGGCATCGTGCCCGGAACAGCCGGTGAGCAGTCCTGCCAACACCGCCGCGAGGATCAGCAACCGCCGGGCCGACGCGCCGCTCTGCATCGTCGCCGGAGCAGTCATCTGGCCGCCGGTTCGGAGTACTCCACGTCGACCAGCCGGTCCCCGTCGTAGACCAGCGAAGTCACCGACGCCAATCCGCATTCGCGACGCCGCGGGTCGTGCCAAAGCTTTTCACCGCTCAGGTGCATGCGCAGCGTCCACACCGGTAGCTGGTGGCTGACGCACACCGCCTCATGCCCAGCAGCGCGCGCCCGCGCCTTGTCGGCCGCGGTGGCCATCCGGGCGGCGATCTCGGTGTACGGCTCGCCCCAGGACGGTTTGAACGGGTTGCGCAGCTGCCACCAGAACCGCGGGTTGCGCCAGGCACCGTCGCCCGGGCCCATGCGCTTGCCCTCGAAGAAGTTGAGCGATTCGATCAGGTCCGGGTCGGTGTCCACCGGCAGGTTGTGCTTCGCGGCGATAGGCGCGGCGGTCTCCTGGGCACGCTGCAGCGGAGAGGCGATCACCGCGACGATGTCACGCTCGGCCAGAAAGTCGGCGACCGCGGCCGCCTGCGCGGCACCGGTCTCGGACAGGTGAAATCCGGGCAGCCGGCCGTACAGCACGCCGGCGGGATTGTGCACTTCACCGTGGCGCACCACGTGGACCCGGGTTGTTTCGGCCATCAGGGCTTTTCCTCCTGCGCCGCTGCGACGGCCGCCGCAGGCAGCGCGTCGGCAATCCGGTCGAAGGCATTGTCGTC
>JAVROZ010000252.1:0-2872 GCA_032162485.1 Mycobacterium sp. | reverse complement strand
CGCAGCGGCGTCTTTCCGGTCCCAGACAATGCCTGCGAGCCGGATCATCAATCCGACCAAAGCCTTCTCGAGATCGCTTATCTCAGCCGCGATTTCGTCGGGCAGCTCTGGATCGAGCAGTTCGTCGCGGGGCATGGTCAGGAGCAGCCGGCACGAATTCGGGTACTGCTCAGCGAAAGCCGCCGGTGCGTCAGCGGCGGCCGCCACGGCCGCAATGCCGGCGTCCCGGCTCGGCGCAGACAGGGCCCCAAAGAGGGTCCCAAAGAGGGTGTTGTCCACCATGGTCGTTTGCGCGTCGAGAAAGCGGCGGCCCGCTCGCAACCACGCCTGGGCCAGCAGCCCCGCCCGTGATCCGAAGCTGTGATAAAGCGCGCCGTTGGAAACGCCGGTGGCCGCGCTGATCCCTCTGATGGTCACCGCGGCCGGACCTGACGCAACCGCCAGCGCCTCGGCGGCATCGAGCACCCGATCCGGGTTGTAAACGCGAGGGCGGGGCATGAGATGTAACAATAACAGAGCAAATGCTCTGTTATGTAGGCTGCCCGGCGGCTGTCAACGGCGTTACCTCAGGGTGTCGCCGCCGCGACGGCAAGCTCCCGCTGGCTGCGGCGCCGGCGGGTGCGCGACACGCTGACAGCGGCTAGAACGAGGCAGATCGTGGCCGGGACGAGCAGGGCGTGACCGCCGATCTGAGCTCCGACCATCAGGCCGCCGATGGCGCCGGTCAGGAAAAACAACAGTGTCGAGGTGAGGATTGCAAACTTCCACTTATCGATGCCCTCCTGGCGGGCACGGCCGAGCATCAATCCGAGGTCGGTGACAGTGCCGGTGAAATGCGTGGTGCGGACTGGCATCCCGCGAAAACTCGAAGTCAGCCCGTTTTGCAGGCCGAGGGCTGATGCTGCCAGCAGTGCCTGCACCGCGGTTTCCTCGATGCCGGATCCCATGATCATGGTCTTGATGTCGGATTCTTCGATTCCGGCGGCCGCGAGCAGCAGCAGCGCTGCCTGGATCGCCAGCACAGTGGCATGGCGGGTGCCGATGGGGACTCGCTTGGACGCCAGCAGCGCGCCGGCGATGGCCGCTCCGATCAGGAACCCCATCAGGATCGCGAAAAGCACGTGGCTTTCGTAGCGCCAGGGGTGTGCTCTGTCCATGCCGATCTGGGTGGTGACGCCGGTCAGGTTGCCGACGGGAACGGCCATGATCAGGATGGCCACCGCGTTCACTTGACCGGCATTCATTGCCAAGAGCGAACTGTAGACGAGCATTCTGCCCTGTCCGGACATGCCGACCTTGGGCTTTCTGTCCGTCGGCGGCATGGTTTCCTCCCCCAGGTCCCCCGGCCCCCCGGCAAACACTTCTGCGAGTTTAACAATTGTGTCTTCAGGCGGACCGCCGCTCCGGGCCGATTTCATAGACAGCCCATATTTCGATTCGCACTGGTCACAGGCGGTTAACGGTAGGTGCGCTGCGGCAAACCGGCGACTGCAGAAATTGGAACGTGACCCGGGGAACAAAGTTTGAACGTGTGCCGTTAGCATGATCAGCAAGTTGAGTGACTAAGGCTCAAGTCTGGGTTGACACCAATGCGTCGGCCAGAGCAGTCTTGAGCGTGGTTCACTCAGCATAGTGCAAGAGAAGACGTACAACACATTCAGGAGGAAATCACTATGGCTCGTGCGGTCGGTATCGACCTCGGGACCACCAACTCCGTCGTTGCAGTTCTGGAGGGTGGCGACCCAGTCGTCGTCGCAAACTCCGAGGGCTCGCGAACGACGCCATCCGTCGTCGCGTTCGCGCGTAACGGCGAGGTGCTGGTTGGCCAACCCGCCAAAAATCAGGCCGTCACCAACGTGGACCGCACCATTCGTTCCGTCAAACGGCACATGGGCACCGACTGGTCCGTCGAGATTGACGACAAGAATTACAGCGCCCCGGAGATCAGTGCCCGGGTCTTGATGAAGCTCAAGCGTGACGCCGAGGCGTACCTGGGCGAGGACATCGCTGACGCGGTGATCACCGTGCCCGCGTACTTCAACGACGCGCAGCGTCAGGCGACTAAAGACGCCGGACAGATCGCGGGCCTCAACGTGCTGCGTATCGTCAACGAGCCGACCGCGGCCGCGCTGGCCTACGGATTGGACAAGGGCGAGAAGGAACAGACCATCCTGGTCTTCGACCTCGGCGGCGGCACGTTCGACGTCTCGCTGCTCGAGATCGGCGAGGGCGTGGTCGAGGTGCGCGCTACCAGTGGTGACAACCACCTGGGCGGCGACGACTGGGACCAGCGCGTCGTCGACTGGCTGGTGGAGAAGTTCAAGGGCACCAGCGGCATCGACCTGACCAAGGACAAGATGGCCATGCAGCGGCTGCGGGAAGCAGCCGAAAAGGCCAAGATCGAGCTGAGCTCCAGCCAGAGCACGTCGATCAACCTGCCCTACATCACCGTCGACGCGGACAAGAACCCGCTGTTCCTCGACGAGCAGTTGACCCGGGCCGAGTTCCAGAAGATCACTCAGGATCTGCTGGACCGCACTCGTCAGCCGTTCCAGTCGGTGATCAAGGACGCCGGCATCTCGGTCTCCGCGATCGACCACGTGGTGCTGGTCGGCGGGTCGACCCGGATGCCTGCGGTTTCCGAACTGGTCAAGGAGATGACCGGCGGGCAGGAGCCCAACAAGGGTGTCAACCCCGACGAGGTCGTCGCGGTGGGCGCTGCGTTGCAGGCCGGCGTGCTGCGCGGCGAGGTCAAGGACGTCCTGCTGCTCGACGTCACCCCGCTGTCCCTGGGTATCGAGACTCACGGTGGACTGTTCACCAAGCTGATCGAGCGCAACTCCACAATCCCCACGAAGAACTCCCTGATCTT
>JAVROZ010000251.1:0-2815 GCA_032162485.1 Mycobacterium sp. | reverse complement strand
CGGCTGTGCTGGTAGGTCATGAAGAACACGCGGGGGATGAGGTTCTGCGACGCGCGAATGGTGGCATGCAGTCGCGGGCCCGCGTACTCGGCATTGACCACGCGCCGGTACTCCCAGGCGACCTCGGCGAAGTTTCGCGGTTCCTTGGCGGCTCGCAGCGACCGCAACAGCCCGTCGAGTTCGCCGACGATTCGCGGCGTGGGGTTGGCCGCCGCCCGTGCGGAGGCGATGCCGTTGAGCAGACCGTCGAGCTCGTGATGTTCCAGGACAGTGGATTCGTCGAACCGCTCGACGAACGCGCCGCGGTGGTAGCGCGTGGACACGATGCCGTCGTGTTCCAGCTGGACCAGCGCCTCTTGGATGGGAACCCGGCTGATTCCCAGGCCCTGCGCGATCTCGTTTCGGTCGACGCGATCACCGCTGCGCAGCTTACCGGTCAGCACCAGGTTGAGTACGTGCGTGACAACCTGGTCCTTGTCTTTCATCCCGTACTTTTTCGGCATCAGTTCTTGCAGTCTCTCTCAACCACCCACCCGGCCACTAGCGCGGCAAGCTTCTCACGACTGGGCGGCCGCGTTGAGATTTTTTGCAGATGAAGTGGGCGTTAACGTGAACTGTCCCGCCATTTGCAGAGCGCTTCCGCGTCAGCCAGGTCGTAATCGGGGCCGTCGCAGCCGACGGTGAGCAACGTGACTCCCAGCCCGGTCAGGGCTTCGGCATTGCCGATCAGCTCGCTCCCGCTGCCGGCCGACGCCGAGCGTTCGATGGTGGCCGGGTCTCGGCCGACGGCTTCGCAGTGCCTGGCCAGCACATCCGACTTCGCCGGAAGCTCAGCTGCGGAGCTGAAACTGTGCCACACGTCGGCATGTTCGGCGACCAGGCGCAGGGTCTTGCGTTCGCCACCCCCGCCGATCAGCACCGGGATGTCGCGTGTCGGCGCCGGATTGAGCCTGGCCAGCCGCGATTTGATGCGGGGGAGCGCACCGGCCAGGTCATCGAGTCGCCCGCCTGCGGTACCGAATTCGTAGCCGTACTCGTCATAGTCCTTTTGCTTCCAGCCCGAGCCGATGCCCAGGATGAGCCGTCCGTCGGAGATGTGGTCCACGGTGCGGGCCATGTCGGCCAGCAGCTCGGGATTGCGGTAGGAATTACAGGTCACCAGTGCGCCGATCTGGATGCGCGACGTCTGTTCGGCCCACGCCGCGAGCATCGTCCAACATTCGAAATGTGCGCCGTCGGGATCGCCGTAGAGCGGGAAGAAGTGGTCCCAGTTGAAGGCGACGTCCACACCGATGTCTTCACACCGCCGGACGGCGTCGCGGATGTCGCTGTACTGCGGGGCATGCTGAGGTTGCAGCTGCACACCGACGCGGATGGGCAGCTCAGGATGCGCGGGAGAGGTCATGAGACCACCGTAGCCGCGGTGCCCTCAGCAAACGCTCAGTGCGAGTCGAGTATCCCGCGAAGGAGCTCGATCAGTGCCAGCGGTTGGTCACTTTGCACCGAGTGACCGGAATTCTCCACGATGTGAGCTTTGCGGAACTGCGTTGCGCGCCTTGTGAGTTCGGCCACGTCGTCGTCGTTGACGAAGCCCGACGTGCCACCGCGTATCAGGGTGATCGGGACGGAAATGGCGTCGACGTCATCCCAGAGCCCGGCAAAATCCGGAAACTTACGAATGGCGTCGTAGCGCCAAGCCCAGCTGCCGTTGTCGAGCCGGTGCGAGTTGTGGAACACGCCGCGGCGCAGGGCCTTGACCTCGCGATGCGGTGCTGCGGCGACGGTCAGGTCCAGCATGGCTTGGAAGCTGGGAAATTCCCGCTCACCTTGCATTAGTGCCACGGTGCCGCGCTGTTCGTTGGTCATTTCGGTGTGTCGCTGCAGCGCCGAGGGAGTGACGTCGATGAGCACCAGTTCGCGCACCACCTCAGGTGCCGCGGCGGCCAACCGAATCGCGGTCAGACCGCCCAGCGACATCCCGACGACGAATTCGGCCGTTGGGGCATGCTCGCGCAGCACCGGGGTGAGGGCGTCGGCGTTGTGCTGCGGCGAATAGTCGCCGTCCGCGCGCCAGGCGGAATGGCCATGCCCGGGAAGGTCCACCGCTAATGCCGGCACGCCTAACCCGACGATCACGGTGTCCCAGGTGTGCGCATTCTGCCCGCCGCCGTGCAGGAAGATCACCCGCGGCGCCGAGGTGCCCCAACGCAGTGCGCTTATTCTGCGTTCGCCGATGCCGGCTTCGACCCGTTCTACCTCAGGCAGGGGACCGGTAGCGCCGGCCTGCTCGGCGTTCTCGGCCAGCAGGGCGAACTCGGACAGGCCGGTCAGTTCGTCATCGGAGATCTCGGTCACGACTCCGACACTACGAACTACGGTCAGGCGGTTCTTAGTCGGCCTCGATGATGAACTCTTCGAGCTGGGTGCGCGCGACGTCGTCGGGCAGCTGCTCGGGCGGGCTCTTCATCAGGTAGGCGGACGCCGCGATCACCGGGCCACCGATGCCACGGTCCTTGGCGATCTTGGCCGCCCGCACCGCGTCGATGATGACGCCCGCCGAGTTCGGCGAGTCCCACACCTCGAGCTTGTACTCCAGGTTCAGGGGCACGTCGCCGAAAGCGCGACCTTCCAGCCGCACGTAGGCCCACTTGCGGTCATCGAGCCAGCCGACGTGGTCGGACGGGCCGATGTGGACGTCCTTGGTCTTGAACTCCCGCTGCAGGTTCGACGTGACGGCCTGAGTCTTGGAGATCTTCTTGGACTCCAGCCGCTCACGCTCGAGCATGTTGAGGAAGTCCATGTTGCCGCCGACGTT
>JAVROZ010000250.1:0-5252 GCA_032162485.1 Mycobacterium sp. | reverse complement strand
TCCGGGGCGTCCAGCCCGCCGGCGATGTGAAGAAGTGTCGTTTTTCCGGCCCCCGATGGTCCGGTCACCACGACGAATTCGCCTGCCTCCACGATGAAGTCGAAGTCGATAAGGACTTGCACCTGCTCGTCACCTCGGCGGTAGCTCTTGCCGACGCCCTTGAGCTGCAGTACCGGTTTTGCGCGTAAACCGCCGTCACCGGCTCCATGGAGGGCGCACTCAGGCCCGATGCGGTCTTGCGGACCGGTCTCCGCCGCGATTAATTCCGACACGTCGTGCCTTTCCCGTTGGCTTTGTACCAATCGATCGTCACTAGCGACGCGCTTGGGAGACGCAGTAGCAGACCACTGCAATTTCACCTGGCACTACTGAGGCGCCGCTTGGACTCGCGATATTTGTGCTGAAGGCCCTTCCGCGCCGTTGCGAGGCGGTCCCGAAGTGCGGCGCTCGGACTGTATCAGTCGCGCGCATGTGGGGGATAATCTGTAACAGCCAGCGCCGCAATGAGTTTCGCCTCGGCCATGCGGTACACGCCGGTCAGACCAGCCCGGTTGACGTTGACGTACTGGCAAATCACCTCGGCGGCGACGCCGGCCTCGCGCAGTCTCAATGCCAGCGAGTACGGCAACGGCAGTCGGCGCAAGGCTCGCTCGCGGTGGCTGAGTTCATCGGCCATCTGAGCAGCGTGCACGTGTCTTCGCGGTGCCGACTCAGTATGGCGCTACTGCAATAACGCCGAGGGGGCCGATTTCACTTCATCCGCGCCCGGTGGCTCGGTATCAGTGCGGCGAGTTCGTCACGACTGGTGGTCACGGTCTTCGACATGGCGCGGTAGATGTGGCTTTCGACAGTGCGTACAGAAACTGTCAGCCGCTCGGCGATAGCGCGGTTCGATAATCCCTCACCGATCATCATCACGATCTCTGCTTCGCGCTCGGTCAGCGGCAAGGGCTCAGTGGCCCGACGAAGCGCTGGTGTTCTGGCGCCGCATTGCGCGGCCAGCGCATCGGCGCGGGCCGAGCAACTCAACGCCGATCCCCGAAGGTCTTGGCTGCGATACGCCAGGGCAGCGTGAGCAGCGGCATCGACAGCAGCGACAAGGTCACCCATTTGCTCGAATCCCTCAGACACCGACGCTAATTCAGCTGCGGCCCCGTCGCGTAGCGCAACGGCGAAACGGGCGGCCAGGGCGACACGTGGCCCTTCTACGATGGACTCGAGTGCGACCAACCTAAGCGCGCAGGTGCGGTCACCGAATTGAGTTGCGGTCTGCAGGCACACCACTTCGACGGCGAATTGCCCATTTCCCGAAGCTTTTTCGGCCGCCGACCGCGCAATGGTAATTGCCTCGGTGACGGCTCCCTGGCCAGCGACCAGCCACGCTCTAGCCAGGTCCCGTTCATAGTCGAGCGAGCGGAAGAGCCGCTGCTTGTCCAGTGCGGCGAGCGAGGCGGCAGCATCGCCGGTCGGCCCGCGCATCGCCAGGGCGGTCATGCTCGGGATGTGATAGCGATACCCCCAGCCGATGGCGTGCGAGGCGGCCAATCCTTCTGCCGCCGCGTGCAACGTCACACCCGCGGTATCTAGGCGACCCGCACCAAGCGCTGCCCGACCTGCCACCGCGGACCCGAGTAACTGAGCCGCCCCGGGAAGGTCAGCCGCCTGTCGGCGCACCCGATCGGCCACCTCCAGAGCGTCCGCCACCCGGCCGGCCAGCAGCAGCGCGCCCACATGCGCATCGGCGATGTTGAACCGCATGTGCGGGGCATCGAAAGAGCGTGTCGCGGCGGCATATCCCGCTTCTGCGGTAGCCAACGCCTCGCTCGTGCGCCCGGCATCAGCAGCAATGACAGCGAGCACCCAGGCGATCTCGGCGCCGACGACCGGCGGAAGGTGCTCCAACGAAAGGGTTTCCGACGCTCGCCGTGCCGCATCTGGCCGGTCCATCGCAAACCAGTAGACCGTCAAAAAAGCGTTGATATAGCTGCGCGCCTGCGGCGGTGTAGTGCGCGAGGCGTCGTCGATGATTTCTTTCGCGCGCGCCGGGTCGCCAAGCGCCCACAGGGCGTTGCTGGCCCGCAAGAATGCCAACCTGGCCTGCTCCTCATCGGTCAGCGCGCCGGCGCTGACCTCGGCGAGCACTGCATCGGCCTCCTCCCCACGGCTCAACCAAGAGAGGGCATGCGCCCGAACAAAATTCGGTTCCGGCCCACCTCCGGCCCGGGCGGCCGCATCCGCGAGTCGATCAGCCAGGGTCAGGTCCGCCAGCCAGACGGCACCGCGGGCCGCCCTGATGAGCAGGTCCGCGTCGGGCGCCTGGTCGGAGTCGATACTCAACGCGCCGCGGCGCACTACGACCTGAATGTCGTCGCGGTCACCGGCTGCGGCGAGCTCGGCGGCGACCAGTCCCCGCAGCCGTCGCAACCGGGTCGGCGCCGCACGCCTGCGGCGGACTTCGCCATACAGCGGGTGTGCCATCCGCACTTCAACACCACCACCGCCAGATTCGAGGGTAATGAGGCCGCGGGTGTCGGCCTCTTCGACTGCGGCCGGATCGGTAATGCGGTTCAGCGCCGCCAGGTCGATCGGCTCCCCCACAGCCAGCACGTCGACCACATCACTCACCGGCCCCAGCAATGCCCCGATGCGGGATTCGATCAACTCGACCAGGCCCGGCGGCATGACCGGGTCACCGATCCACCGCCAATACCCACGCTGCTGCACGAGTCGGCCATCGGTGACCTCCTGCTCGACGATGTTGCGGAGGTATAAAACGTTGCCGCGAGCCATGTTCCACAACCGCTGGGCAGCGGCCGGATCTACCGGCCCGTCGAAGGTCGCCGAGAGCAGCGTGGATGTTTCGATCGGTGACAACGGCTGCAGGTCAAGCCGGTCGAACCGACCACCCCGCCATATTTCTTGGACCGCGTCAGGAATCGGTTCACCGTCGAGAACGGTAAGGATCACTTTCGCGGCACCACGATGGACGATCTGGTGCACCACAAAGATCGACAAATCATCGAGCAGATGCACGTCGTCGACACCCAGCACCACGTCTACACCCACAGGCGCGGACGTCAGCGATTCGATCACCCCGCGCAGCAACTGAACACTGTCAGTGACATCTGACTGGGCCCACGCCGAGAAAACACCCAACGGAATTGCACGCGCCGACGACGCGCCAACCGCCAACCGCCCTTCGTGACCGTCCGACTCAGCAGCCGTCAAGGCGTCGCGGATGAGGCGGCTCTTCCCCACACCTGCCGCACCATAGACAACGATCCCCGACACATCGGCAGACGAAATGGCGGCCTTGATAGCCCGCATCTCCTCCGACCGGCCAACCAGGGGCCACCGAACGCGCACCCCCGAAGCCTAGGAGCGCGACCGCTGCGGCGCGTACCTTACGAGCGACTTCGCGCAAAGTGCCTGGAAATTGGAACGATCGGCGTCAGGTTGATGAATGCGCCGTCGGCTCGATTGTGAACCTGCACCACGTGCATTGCCAGATGCGATCCATGGCAGGAGATTAGAGCTTTCGGTTCGGGTCGCCGCCAGCATCGTCACCCGGGTGACGTCCAGGATGCTGCGGCAGGACGACAAGCAACGCGACGATGATGGCCGCAATTACCGCCGAGGCAAGCGGTCGGCTCAGGGCGAGACCCCCGTGGGCGACGGGCTTGTCAATGAAGTCCCCCACGGTTGCACCAAGCGGTCGCGTCAGGATGAAGGCGACCCAAAACAAGGTGGTGCGTGAAACACCGGTCCAGAGATACAGAGCTACGACCGCTAAGAGAGCCGCGCCGAACACCAACGCGCCGCGTTCGTAACCGAACCCGCGAGTGTCGGCGAGCCAATCGCCGAGCGCGGTGCCCAGCGTCTGGGAAAACGTGATCGTGAGCCAGTAGAACGTCTCGACTTTTGGCGTCGAGACCGTATTCACCGCCACCGTCCCCTCCGACCACCGCCACAGTCCGAGGGTGCCCAACAGACAGCCGAGCAGCAGAAGCGATCCGCCCGTGTAACCGATCCCGAGCGATCGGTCGGCGAAGTCGGCCAACGTCGTACCGAACGTCGTGGAGGCGATGATCGTCGCCCAGTAGAGGAACGGATGGAAGCGCTTGGCGGAGATCTGCGCGACGACGAGCGCCACCAGGATCCCTCCGAACAGCGCGACGCCGGCCGCATAACCCCAATTCAGCGTCATCGTCACGGTGTCGCCGCCCGTCTCACCGAGCGTGGTCGCTAGCACCTTGATGACCCAAAAGCCGAGAGTGACGGCTGGCACCTTGCTCAACGAGTCGGTTCTAACGTCATTCACAAGTAGGGCCTGTGCTTTCGTAGCTGGTCCGCTCGACGGGTGCGGCTGGCGGATTGGTGGGCGGCTCACGAAGCTGACGGTACTTGCACGCGAAAGCCTGTGGCGGCGGCGGAACCGCAGTCTAGGATCTCTGATGGCGACCAGTACGCGCCCGGGTCAGCTGTCCGGGTGCAACGCGCGTCGGGCTTCGACCGCGAAAGGGCCGACCAATGAGCGCTAAGCCGAATGTCCTGATCATCTGGGGCGACGACATCGGACAGAGCAACCTCAGTTGCTACACCAACGGGCTGATGGGCTACCGGACCCCTAACATCGACCGCGTTGCCGCTGAAGGGGTCCTCTTCACCGACTATTACGCCGAGCAGAGTTGCACCGCTGGACGGGCCGCATTCATCACCGGCCAGAATCCGTACCGCACCGGCCTGACCAAGGTCGGTATGCCTGGTGCGCCGCTGGGTCTGCAGGCGCAGGACCCGACGATCGCGACGGCGCTCAAGGCGCAGGGTTACGCCACTGGACAGTTCGGCAAAAACCACCTCGGCGACCGCGACGAGCACCTACCGACGATGCACGGCTTCGACGAGTTCTTCGGCAACCTATATCACCTCAACGCCGAAGAGGAACCGGAACTGCCCGACTATCCGAAGGATCCGGAGTTCCGCAAGAAGTTCGGGCCTCGGGGTGTGCTGCACACCTGGGCCAACGGCGACGGAACCCAGCGTGTCGAGGACACCGGCCCGCTCACCAAGAAGCGGATGGAGACTTGTGACGGCGAATTCCGTGATGCCGCAGTCGACTTCATCAAGCGCCAACACGAAGGCGACACTCCGTTCTTTGTGTGGTTCAACACCACGCACATGCATTTCCGCACCCACACCCAGTCCGAGGATGTAGGCCGCGCAGGGCGCTGGCAGTCGCGCTACCACGACAC
>JAVROZ010000249.1:0-3156 GCA_032162485.1 Mycobacterium sp. | reverse complement strand
ACCGGGCCGGCCGGCTCTATGAGCAGGCCCGCACGGCGCGAACCTCGGCGCCTCGGTAAGCGCCGCCGACGTATTCTTGTTGATTATGGCGAAATCCGGATCTGCTGCTGAAAACAAGGCCGCTAAGGCCGAGGCGACGGCCGCCCGCAAGGCCGCGTCCAAAGAGCGTCGCGGCCAGCTGTGGCAGGCGTTCAATATGCAGCGCAAGCAGGACAAGCGCCTTCTGCCGTACATGATCACCGCGTTCGTGCTGATCGCGGGCATCTCGACGGCGGTCGGTGTCTTTGCCGGCGGGCTGACGATGATCTTCATGCCTGTGGTCGGCCTGATAGTCGGCGCGCTGTTGGCGTTCATCATCTTCGGCCGGCGTGCTCAGCGCAGTGTCTACCGCCAGGCCGAAGGCCAGACCGGCGCCGCGGCGTGGGTGCTGGATAACATGCGCGGCAATTGGCGAGTGACTCCCGGTGTGGCCGCGACCGGGCACTTCGACGCGGTACATCGCGTGATCGGCCGGCCCGGCGTCATCTTCGTCGGCGAGGGTTCGGTGGTCCGGGTCAAACCGCTGCTGGCCCAGGAAAAGAAGCGCACCGCGCGGATTGTCGGAGACGTGCCGATCTACGACGTCATCGTGGGCAACGGCGAGGGCGAGGTTGCGCTGGCCAAGTTGGAGCGCCACCTGACCCGTCTCCCGGCCAACATCACCGTCAAGAAGATGGACGCGCTGGAGTCGCGGCTCGCCGCGCTGGGAACCCGCGCCGGTGCCAGCATGATGCCCAAAGGGCCGCTGCCGAACTCCGGCAAGATGCGCAACGTCCAGCGCACCGTCCGCCGCAAGTAACCAGCGTCGCGGCGCAATTGTTCCGCAATGTTCAGCGTCGCAACACCGCGGTGTTGGTCAGCCGGTCCTGCAAACCCCGCCCGTCGGCATCGGTGAACAGCGGCGGAATCACCAGGAAGATCAACAGCCCGCGCATCAGGGTCCGCCCGATGCCTATCGGCAGCCGCCCATCGACCGCCCCCACCTGAAGCCCCAGCAGCAACTGCCCAGGAGTGAAACCGAACAGGCGCACCGAGACCGCGCCCAGCACCAGCCACACCACCAGCTGCACCGTGGACAACACCGCCCCGGAGATCGCGCCGGCCGCCATGGCCAGTAGCGCCAGGCCGGCAGCAATCAGCCAATCGACCAACAGCGCGCCCAGTCGGCGACCCAGCGGTGCCAGCGAACCCGACCCGGTCTGGGGCAGGCCGAGCGATTCACCTGGGTAACCGCGAGTTGATTCCCCCGTCATCGGGGCGACTCGGTTGCCGGCGACTGCGGGAGCCGGGACGGCCCGTCCGGCCGCGACCGGGCACCAGTTACGATCTTGCGGGCCATGGCCTTCACAATAGGGCTCGCCGTTACCCGGGTTCTCTTGCGCGCGCCGTGGTGCGTAACGTCTGCGCAACACGGGGTTGACTGGCGGGCAACAACTGCTACCTAGCGTCGGCCGCGAATCACCGAGTAAAGGAGCCTTCTTGTGACGGATAAGACGCCCGACGACGTCTTCAAACTTGCCAAAGACGAAGACGTCGAGTTTGTCGACGTCCGCTTCTGCGACCTGCCCGGAATCATGCAGCACTTCACGATTCCTATTTCGTTCTTCGATGAGAGCGTGTTCGAAGACGGCTTGGCCTTCGACGGCTCGTCGATCCGCGGTTTCCAGTCCATCCACGAGTCGGACATGCTGCTGCTGCCGGACCCCGCGACCGCGAAGATCGACCAGTTCCGCGAAGCCAAGACGCTGAACATGAACTTCTTCGTGCACGACCCGTTCACCCTCGAGCCCTACTCGCGCGACCCGCGCAACGTTGCCCGCAAGGCCGAGAACTATCTGATCAGCACGGGCATTGCCGACACCGCGTACTTCGGCGCAGAGGCCGAGTTCTACATCTTTGATTCGGTGGCCTTCGACTCGCGCACCAACGGTTCGTTCTACGAGGTCGACGCGATCTCGGGTTGGTGGAACACCGGATCGCCCAACGAGCTCGACGGCAGCCCGAACCGGGGTTACAAGGTCCGTCCCAAGGGTGGCTACTTCCCGGTGGCCCCCGTCGACCACTACGTCGACCTGCGCGACAAGATGCTCACCAACCTGATCAACGCCGGGTTCAGCCTGGAAAAGGGCCACCACGAGGTGGGCACCGGCGGGCAGGCCGAGATCAACTACAAGTTCAACACGCTGCTGCACGCGGCCGATGACATGCAGCTCTACAAGTACATCGTCAAGCAAACCGCATGGCAGAACGGCAAAACCGTCACCTTCATGCCCAAGCCGCTGTTCGGTGACAACGGCTCCGGCATGCACACCCACCAGTCGCTGTGGAAGAACGGCAACCCGCTCATGTACGACGAGACCGGGTACGCCGGCCTGTCGGACACGGCCCGCCACTACATCGGCGGCCTACTCCACCACGCGCCGTCGCTGCTGGCGTTCACCAACCCGACGGTGAACTCCTACAAGCGGCTGGTTCCTGGGTATGAGGCTCCGATCAACCTGGTGTACAGCCAGCGGAATCGGAGCGCATGCGTCCGTATTCCCATCACCGGCAGCAACCCCAAGGCCAAGCGGCTGGAGTTCCGTTGCCCCGACTCGTCGGGCAACCCGTACCTCGCGTTCTCGGCGATGCTGATGGCAGGTCTGGACGGCATCAAGAACAAGATCGAGCCGCAGGCGCCGGTCGACAAGGACCTCTACGAACTGCCGCCAGAAGAGGCCGCCAACATCCCGCAGGCACCCGTCCAGTTGTCCGCGGTGATCGACCGCCTGGAGGATGACCACGAATACCTCACTGAGGGTGGCGTTTTCACACCCGACCTCATTGAGACGTGGATCAGCTTCAAGCGGGAGAACGAGATCCTACCGGTCCAGATCCGGCCGCACCCGTACGAGTTCGCACTGTATTACGACGTGTAGAGAAGCAAACCCCTCCGAGCTGGCGTTTCGGTATAGCTAGCACTGTTTCGTCCGCAGGTTTTTCCCTCATGCGGGCCTGAAGGTCTTCAGGGTCCGGGGCGCGATTGTTGCGCCTACAGTGGGTCCAATGAGCCAAAGCCGTGAGGACGACGCGCCCAACCACGCCGCCGACGACCCCAACGACAAGGATGCAGTTGAG
>JAVROZ010000248.1:0-3691 GCA_032162485.1 Mycobacterium sp. | reverse complement strand
CCGGCGAGGAACAGTGACCGCCAGCGGGTTCGAGCGAGAGGCCACTCCGTCTCCTCGCGCACCGCGGCGACCGTGTCACGATCCTCGCGCACCTCAAGGCGAACACTGCGGGATGCCGGCGCTCCGTCCAGTACGCCGCGCAGAAAGTTCAGCTGCTCGGTGCGCGCCCCTTCAGAGTAAAACGTCGCCCATTTTCCTCCCCGATGGGTGTAGAGGCGCGCATGGCTGGAACCGCCGTGAGTAAACGCTCGAATAGAGCCGCGGCTGTGCAGGTTGTTGTCCGAGAAGCTGCCACAGACCAACATCGGCACCTCGATCGCGGACAGGTCGGGTACCAGCGAACGCCAGAAGTCGTCCCGCAGCGGGTGCTCGTCCTGCTTCTGCACCATGTCGTAGCTCTGCCGGGTACTCCGCCGCACGCCTCGCGACCACAATGCGGTGAAGCCTGATTCCCGAATGCCGCCTGGAAACGTCAGGTCGCGGTAGGCGTCTGTGAACCCCTCCCACGGGCAGATCGCTCGCAGCGCCGGCGGCTGCAGTGCGGCCACGCCGTACTGGCTGATCGCCAGGTATGACACCCCCAGCATGACCACGCGCCCGTCACTCCACGATTGATCGGCCAGCCATTGCACCAGGTCGTAGGTGTCCTCGGCTTCCTGGCGCGACAGCAGGTTTCCGGTGCCGTCGGACCGCCCACAACCCCGCAGATCGGCGTTGACAACGACGAAGCCGTGCGCGGTCCACCAAGCGGGATCCGGTGCCTCCCAGCCGGTCCAGGCAGAAAAAGTCAGTGGTTGGGGCTGGCGCAGCGCACGGTATTGCGGTGAGAACGTCCACCTCCTGCGCCGCCGTTTCGGCAGATCATCCTTTCCATAGGGATGGATGCTGAGCATCACGGGCCGGACCGGGTCGTCGGCCTGCCGGAAGACGTTGATCCGCAAAATGGTTCCGTCGCGGGTCGGCACTTCGACGTCACGCTCAACGACTACGTCGGCCGGTGGATCGGTCACGGTGACCGGCGGCCTGGCGGCTGCGCGAACGCGCGCAAGGGCATAGCTGAGCGCGCCGGGTCGGCGCCACGGCCGGTCCAGGGCGGGTGCCGGGTCTGGGGCCACGCGGTTACCTTAGAGCCTGCCGGTGCTCACCACACGTAAGGCAGCAGCCGGTAGTGCACCCGCTGCGTGTAGTCGCGGTATCCGTCCAGTTCGGCGACAAGTGTTCGCTCCTCGTCCAGAATGCGGAAGACGAGAACCAATATGCCGGGGATGACCATCACGAGTCCCCAGTAGGAGCCCAGTGCCAGTGGTATCCCCAACATCAGGATCACATCTCCGGCATACATCGGGTGGCGCACCAAGCCGTAGAGCCCGCTGCTGATCACCGGTTGGTCCGCCTCCACCGTGACGGTCGCCGCGGCGTAGCTGTTCTGGACCACCACCAGCATGGCGATACCAATGCCCACCATGACAAGCACATCACCGATCAAAGCCACCACCGGCGGCACTGACGACCAGCCGAAACGATGGTCCAGGGCGCTGAGCACCATCATCGCGAAGAGGGTGGCAAACGCGCCGACGATGATGAACTTCTGGACGGTTCTGGTTTCCGCTCTCGGACCGGCACGCATCCGTCTCTGCAGCGCGGCCGGGTCGGTGCGGCCCAAGTAGATGGTGGGCACGATCGTTGCGGCAGTGAATGCGGCGATAAAAACCCATGCCTGCCAGTAGTGGACCGTGCCCGCCGGATAGAACAGGACGAACCCCAGTACGGCCAGGCCGCAAACGCTTGAGGCAACCGCTCGCGCAACGGTGTTCATGATCGCAGGTCCCGACGCCGGAATGCCATGGCGCCCAGCACAATCAGCGCTGTGTCGATGGCCAGCAGCCACAGTATCGGCGTGGCGTTGAAGTCGCCGCCGACCCGAGGTGTGTGCGTGAAAGGTTCCAGGTCGAGCAGCCACTGCGGGGACCCGGACAACGAGCCGAGCAGATACAACCCGACGAACCCGACCAGCACGCCCCATGCCACCGGCGTGAATCGCGGTGCGAGCCCATGCAATCCGACGGTCACCGCGGACAACAGCCACACGGCGGGCACCTGCACCGCCGCCGTGCCGACCACCGTGGGCAGCTTGCCGCCCACGTCACCGGCTGCCGCGCCGTAAGCGAGCCCGGCGGCCACCCCGGAGAGCAGAATGGCGAACGCGGACCCGCCCAGTGCCATCAGCAGATGGCTTGCCAGCAGCCGGGTCCGGGAAACCGATCCGGCCAGCAGGGTCTCCGCACGCTGCTCGGCCTCCTCCTGGTGCAGTCGCAGTGACAGCGAGACCGCGAATGCCGCTGCGACCATGCCCAGCATGGTGAATCCCACGGTGATGAAGCCCTGTTCGACAGCACCGGTTCCACCCAGCCGTGAAACGATTTCGCGTCCCGACCCGCCACCTAGCTCGTCGCCGATGCCGTGCACCACGCTGCCGATCAATAACCCGTAGAGGGCCAGGCCCACCGTCCACACCAGTAGCGCACCTCGATCCAATCGCCACGCCAGGCCGAAGACGTTGCCGAGCGTTGCTGAGGCGCCACCGCGTCCAGCGCGTTCAGCGACAAGCCCAGCACCGACATCGCGGCCGGCGAGCAGCCGATAGGCCAGCCCGGTGACGACCACCGTGGTCACCATATGCAGCAGCAGCACCCACCAGCGATCACCCGCATACGGGCGGACCTGTAGGGACCACCCCAGCGGCGAAAGCCATGACAGCACACCGGAGCCGGCATCACCGATCGCACGCACGGTAAAGGCCGTGCCCAGCGCTGCGAAGGCGAAGCCGCGGGCGACTCGAGCGCTCGGCGACAGCTGCGCGGCCACTGCGGCCACCGCGGTGAAGACCAACCCGGAGGCGGTCAGGGCCGCGCAGAAAGCCAACGACCCGCTCGGTGGCACCTCGGTGGTGAGCAGCCCGGCCGCGCCAATCATGCCGGTAGCCAGGGAAGCACCAAGGGCCAACAAGAGCGCGGCGGTGAGGCTGGCGTAGCGGCCAACCGCGGTCGAGTCGATCAGTTCGGCCCGGCCGCTCTCCTCGTCGGCGCGGGTGTGCCGAATCACGGTGAGGATGACGGCCACGGCGATGAGCACGTGGAACATTCCCGCTTTCCAGATGCCGACGGCTCCAAGTCCATCGTTGTAGATCTGGCCGTAGAGTGCCCGTTGGGCGGGGCTGGCCATGATCGAGGCCGCGAAGCCGGCGCGGTCTGTCTGGGTGGGGTAGACCTTTTCGATGCTGCCGATGTACACGCTGGCCAGCGGAACCGACAGGAGAAACACCCATAGTGGCAACACGACCCGGTCTCTACGCAGATAGAGCCGCAGTAATCCGAGCGTGCCGGTGAAGTGCGAATCACGTTGTGGCTCAGCGCGTCTCGCGGGACGATCCAACAGGGCGTTACTCATGGCGCTGAGACCTCCTCGCGTGCACCGTTGGTGCTGTAGTGGCGCAGGAACAACTCCTCGAGGGATGGCGGTTGGCTGATCAGGCTGCGCACACCCGCATCTCCGAGCACCCGGATCAGTTCGCCCAGGCTCTCGCTATCGACTTGGGCGCGCAGCGTGTTGCCTTCGATGCTGACATCTTCCACGCCTTTGATTCTGGTGAGATCACCTGGGTCGCCGATCATTTCGGCCTTGATCGAGGTCC
>JAVROZ010000247.1:0-7446 GCA_032162485.1 Mycobacterium sp. | reverse complement strand
GAACGGATGGTCTGGGGTCAGGGCGACGGCAGCGGACTGCGGGCGGTCGACAGTGCGGTCGGACGGATCGGGCAGTTGGCGTGCTACGAGCACTTCAACCCGCTGGCGCGCTACGCCTTGATCGACGACGGCGAGCAGATCCACTCGGCGATGTTTCCCGGCTCATTCGGCGGCGACCTGTTCGCTCAGCAGACCGAGATCAGCGTGCGCAATCATGCGTTGGAATCAGGCGCCTTCGTGGTCAACGCCACAGGTTGGCTCGACGCCGATCAGCAGGCACAGATCATGGCCGACACCGGTGGCCCGTTAGCACCGATTTCCGGCGGCAATTTCACCGCAATCATCTCGCCGCAGGGCGAGTATCTGGGTGAGCCGTTGCGCTCCGGAGAAGGGGCGGTCATCGCTGATCTCGACCTCTCGTTGATCAACACCCGAAAAGTCGTGATGGATGCTGCCGGGCACTACAGCCGGCCCGAACTACTCAGTCTGCAGGTGGATCGCACCCCACGTGCGCAAGTGCATGAGCACCATGAATCACCCGAGGAGGCCGACCATGTCCGCGTCTGAAACCCATTTCGCCGGCGTGCGCGTGCGCTATGACAGCACCAAGAGCTACGAGGAGTTGGTGTCGGCGTTGCTGGCCGATATCGGCGAGCAGCCAGTTCCGATCGATGATTTCCCGAAAGCCTACGAAACCTGGGAGTCCTATCAGCAGCATGTTCAATCCTACGTCGGGCCAAGTGGTTTCATGTTGTTCGGCTTGCTCAACCACGGCGCCTGGATCTCGAAGACCGGCATCGACCGCAAAGTTTTGCGCGTCATCCTCGGTAACCCGCTGATCGCGATCACAATGCTGCGCCACGACGTGAGCGCGGGGCTGTTCGCCCCGGTCGAAGTCCTGATCCTCGACGAGCCCGCCGGCAGTAGCCTCACATACGTCAAACCGTCATCACTGATGGTCGTGGAAGAAAATCCGGAATTGCTCAGTGCCGCAGAGAAACTCGACGCCAAGCTGGCAGCCCTGGCCGCCAAGGTCGTCGGTGTCTGAATCGGTCTCACCGGATGCCGCCACGGAGCACCCTTTCAACGGACCCAGCAACAGCAAGTAAACACCCTTAATTCACCGGACAGGCTCCGGTTTTGAAGGCAGTCCGAGAATGTGTGCGGCCTGGTCGGGCGTCGCAACGGCACGGCCAAGCCGTTTGCAGAGGCTTACGGCCTCAGTCACCAACTCGACATTGGTCGGGTTGCGGTCGCCTCGATAGAACTCGAGTCCCAGGTGCAGGTGTCCGCCGCGTTCGAGGGCGAGTTCGGCTATCGGATTGGCGCACAGGTCGCCGCCGACGGCGGAGACCGCCCACGGTACGTCGCATTCGCCAAGTAACTCCAGGTAAGCGTCGAGCGCTCGCTCCGTTGGGGGCAGCCCGAACGGCGCTCCCAGGTAGCCGTGTTCGGTGGCGAAATAGAGCTTTATCATCGCGCCTCGCGGCAACCGACCGGCCCGCCACCACGCGAGCGTGGTGCGCAGGAAACCGGGTTCATAGATGGCCAGACTGGGGCCGAGTCCTTCTCGGTGGCAGATCTCGAAGGCCCGGCTGATCGTGTCAAACGAGTTGCTGTACACCAAGTTTCCTGCGGGTATGCCGTCGGCGTCGGTGCCGCCGAGATTGACCGATCCAGGGTCGGCGAGCCCGACGCGCAATCCGGCCGCGGCGAGTGGGATGAGGTGTTCGTACGAAATTGAGAACCCCGCACCGAAGTGGACCGTCGGGTACAGCAGGGCGTCGGGCCGCGCGGCGAATATCGGCCGCCAAGCTTCGAGGTAGCGCTCTGCGGCCTGATCCACGCTGAGGCCGTAGCGGTCGATGTGGTTGTGAATTATCGCCGCGCCGGCCTCGATGCAGGCGAGGGCATCTGCGGTGATCTCCGATGGTTCCACCGGCACATGGGGATTGGTCGCCTTCGATGTGACGCCGTTGATGGCGCATTCAATGATGACAGGACTCATGCAGCAATCCTCTACCACGGATGCGCAGCGTCGAATAAGAGCCGGCCGCTGGGCAATGCGCCCGGTGCGCCCGCTGGAACGGCGGGCCTGATCGGGGCCACCGGAGAGACGCGGACGTAGCGACAGCCGAGCGGCGGGCGCGGGTCTAACTCGCCCATATTGGGCCACAGTGACGCGGCGCGCTCGGCTAACGCGGTGATGGTGAGCGAAGGGTTCACGCCCAGATTCGCGGTGATCGTGGAGCCGTCAATCACGTGCAAGCCGGGATGTCCGTGCATCCGGTGATAGGGGTCCACCACTCCGTCTTCCGGGGTTTCGCCGATTACGCAGCCACCGATGAAGTGTCCCGTCATCGGGATGTCCGCCAGATCCGCCCAGGCTCCCCCGGCAATACCGTCCAGGTGGTCAGCAGCGCGCCGGGCGACCTCGTGGCCGACCGGAATCCACGTGGGGTTGGGCTCGCCGACGCCTTGACGCGTGCGCATGCGTCGCCTGAACAGCCAGCGCCGGGTGAAGGTGCTGAGCGAGTTGTCGTGGGTTTGCATCACCAACAGCGGGATGGTCTGTTCCGACCAGCGCTTCGGGTTGAGCAGCCGGGCGAGGTCTCGTCGTTGTCGCACAAGCTCTTTCAACCCCGTGCGCCACCGGCCCCTGCCTTTTCCAAAACCGTCCAAACCGTCGACCAGGACGGTGCCCATCAGCCCCATCAGGTTGGAACCGTGGCCATAGCGGCACGGCTCCACATGGGTGTGGCTGTCCGGGTGAATGGACGACGTGATGGCGACGCCCTCGGAATAGTCGACGTCGTCGCGGCGCGCCCGCACGGCCAGGATCGCCTCGGAGTTGGTTCGCGACAGCTCACCGAGCTTGGCCGAGACGTTCGGCAGGCTGCCTCGGTCGCGCAGCCGGTGCAGCAGCCGCTGGGTGCCCAGGGCGGCGGCCGAGAACACCACCTCGCGCGCGGTGAATGTGCGACGGCGCCGGCGGATCTTGCCCCCGGTATGACGGGTGACGACATGGTAGCCGCCATCGGGACGGGGCAGGACGTCGACGACGGTGGTCAGCGGGTGGACTTGCGTGCCAAGACGTTCGGCGAGGTACAGGTAGTTCTTGACCAATGTGTTCTTGGCGTTGTGCCGACACCCTGTCATGCATTCGCCGCAGTGCCGGCACGCGTTGCGGGCCGGACCGGCGCCGCCGAAGTAGGGGTCGCCGACCGAGGCACCCGGGTCGGCCAGGCGGCCGTCGCCGCCGGTGAAACACACCCCGACGCGGGTGGCGTGGAAGGAGTCCGCGACACCCAGGTCGGTGGCTATCTGCAGCATCACCTTGTCCGAAGGCGTTGTTCGCGGATAGGTTTCCACGCCGAGCATCCGCGAGGCCTGGTCATACCAGGGTGCGAGCTCGTCCTTCCAGTCGGTGATCCCACTCCAGCGCGGGTCGGCGTAGAAGGGGTCGTCCGGCTCATACAGCGTGTTTGCGTAGACCAGCGAGCCACCGCCCACCCCGGCGCCGCTCAGCACAACAGCGTCGGAGAGCAGATCGATCCGCTGGATGCCGTAGCAGCCGAGGGCGGGTTTGAAGAGGTAGTCACGGATGTGCCAGCTGTTGGTGGCGAAGTCCTCGTCGCGGAACCGTCGGCCCGCCTCGAGTACGCCGACCCGGTAACCCTTTTCGCTCAGGCGCAGTGCGGTGACGCTTCCACCGAATCCGGATCCGATGACCAGCACGTCGTAGTCGAAAGGGGACTCACTCACGCGCCGACCTCCTGAGCCTCTTTGGCGGGGAGGACTTCGTGGTAGTCCTCGAGCGCCGCGATGTGGGTGCGGTGCTGATACTCGTGCACCAACCCCGGCCAGTTGGTGGTGACCCGGCCCGACTCGGTCCGGTACCAGGACTCGCACGTGGTCCAGACGCCGCTGTCCAGCCGGGACTGGATGGCAGCGTCGTAGGACTCCTCGACGTCGCGTCGCACCTCGAACGCGCGGGGTACACCGCAGCGGTCCAGTTCCTGGGTGATCTGGCGGATGTAGCGGGCCTGCTGCTCCATCATCAGGATGATTGAGCTGCTGCCGAGATTGGTGTTCGGGCCGTAGATCAGGAACATGCTCGGGAAGCCCGGCACGGTCATGCCGAGGTGGGCGCGCGCGCCGTCGGCCCACTCGGTGTGCAGGTCCCGCCCGTCGCGACCGGTAATGGTCATCGGGACAAGGAATTCGGTGGCTTTGAACCCGGTGCCGTAAATGATGACGTCGACTTGATGCAGCCGGCCGTCGGCAGTCCGCACACCCGTTTCGGTCACCTCGGTGATGGCGTCAGTCTCGACGTCCACGTTGGCATGAGCCAGCGCCGGATACCACTCGCTGCTGAAGAGCACACGTTTGCAGCCGATCGGGTAGTCGGGCGTGAGCTTTGCCTGCAGCACCGGATCCTTGATGTGGCGCTTCAGGTTTGCCGATGCAAGGGTCTGCAGCACCCGGGCGAGGGGAGCGACTCTGGTCAGCGCGAGGCCCAGCAATTCGGTCGTCTCCCAGATGGCGCCGCGCATGGCGGCGGCGAATCGGGGAAACCTCTGGAACGCGGCGTGGTGCCGGTCGGTGTAGGCGCGATCCAATTTCGGCACGACGTAGGGCGCCGAGCGTTGAAACACGGTGACGTGCCCGGCGGTCTGGCGAACGCGGGGAACGAACTGAATCGCCGACGCGCCGGTGCCCAGCACCGCGACGCGCTTGCCGCTCAGGTCGACATCGTGGCGCCATTGCGCCGAGTGGAACGAAGGGCCGGCGAAGTCGTCGAGTCCAGGGATGTTCGGCAGCGCGGGCCGGGAGAGTTGTCCCACGGCGGGTACCAGGACGTCGGCCTCGAAGGTGTCGCCCGACGAGGTCGCCACCCGCCAGGTCGCGGTGGTCTCGTCGAATTCGGCCGAGGTGACCTCGACGCCGGTCCGCACCAGGTCGCGCAGACCGAACCGGTCGGCGGTGTCGTGAATGTAGCCAAGGATGTCGGGTTGCTCGGCATACCGTCGGCCCCAGTCGTTCTTCCGGGAGAACGAATAGGAGTACAGGTTCGACGGGACGTCGCAGGCGGCACCGGGGTAGGTGTTCTCCCGCCAGACGCCGCCGATGTCGTCGGCCTTCTCCAGCACCGTTACGTCGGCGAGACCGTCCCTGGACAGTTCGTAGGCGGCGGCCAAACCACCGAAACCGGCGCCGATTACCAACACCCGAGGACGAGAGGTCGCTGTCATACCTCAATCGTTGCCAACGGCAGCACGCCGCGGGAGCCGATTGCGGTCGACAAATCCATAATTCCGGCCAGGATGTCTCAGACGGCGAGTAGCCGTGCGCGCGGCGCCACTGAACGCTGATAACGGGCGGGTGTGGTGCCTGTCCACCGTCTGAACGCGGCGATGAAACTGGTTGCCTCGGCATAGCCGAGCCGCAACGCGACGTCGTCCACCGAGAGAGCGCCCGTTGCCAACAACTCCTCGGCAAGCACTCGGTGGACCTCCTCGGCCAGGTCACGAAAGGTGGTGTTCTCCTCGGCCAGGCGGCGCCGCAGCGTCCGCTCGCTCATCGCCAATTGTCGAGCGACGCTGGCGATCGTGTGCGGTTTGCCGTCGATCGACGCCAGTCGCTCCCGGACGCGCCGGGCGACACCGGTTCGCTGTCGACGGCGTTCCAGCAGGGCATCACACTGCTGCTCGCACATCGCCACGCTCAGCTCGCTGGCCTGTGGCAGCCGGTTTTCCAACAGTGCGGCCGGCCAGCGCGCCACATTGGCGGGCGCGTTGTAACGAGGCGTCACGCAGAATGCGTCGCTGGCCGCGGCGTCACCCGAAGACGGTGCCGGCCCCGCGAACTCGACGGAGGTGAACGGGATCGGGCTCCCCATCAGCTCCGCCAGGACCTGGGCGATGGCCGCCAGGTCGCGTCGCACCAGGAAATCCTCGACGGAACCGGTCAGGTCGGGCAGGTCGAGCCGCATCGCCGCTTCCGGGCCGTCCAGGGTGACAGTCGGCAGACAGAATCCGTAGCTGAGCTCGTAGAACCGGGCAGCGAACCGCACCGCGTCGCCCAGCGTCGAACTGGTCAGGCAGGCGAAACCGAAGATGCCGAATGACCCGACGTGATAGCTGCTGCCCAAGCGCACGCCCAAATTAGCGGCGCCGGCCGCCTCGTTCCCTTTGCCCAGCAGGTTCACCAGATTCGTTACGACCGTCAGCTCCTGGCGCCCTACGATCATCCGGTCGTGGTCGTGCAGGTCTGTCTCGGATAGCCCCGATCCGTTGAGCACGTCCGCGACGGCAAGCCCGTTCTCGCAACCGAACCTGGTCATCAGGGCGACGCTGCCGGTGTTTCTGGGGAAGTCCCAGTGCGAGACCTGCTGTCCGGCGAATACCCCCACGCATCCAGTATGGACGCGACCGGAAAGCTAGGCAGCCAAGTCGTCGTCGAGGGCCGCGGCCCGCTTGCCACGCCGCCAGCCCCGGACCGTCGCGATCGCGGTCTTGAGTCCGCGGCGGCGTCCGGTCTTCGGATCGCTCCCAGCGAAACCCGGCTCCAGCTCAGCGAACATCCGCTCGCTGCGCGTCTCGGGAGCATTGTCCGCGTCGTCACGCAGGTATTCGTTCGGCAGCGACAGTTTGGCGATAGTGCGCCACGTCCTTCCGTACTGCATCAGGAAAGAGCCTGTGGTGTAAGGCAAGTCGTACTTGTCGCACACCGCGCGCACCCGCACCGAGATCTCGTGCAACCGGTTGCTCGGCAGATCCGGATACAGGTGGTGTTCGATCTGGTGGCACAGGTTGCCGCTCATGAAGCGCAACACCGGTCCGCCCTCGAAGTTGGCGCTGCCCAACATCTGCCGCAGATACCACTGACCCTTCGATTCACCGATCATGTCCGTCTTGGTGAACTTCTCTGCGCCATCGGGGAAATGGCCACAGAAGATAACGGCATTAGCCCACACGTTGCGGATCACATTGGCCGTCGCATTGGCCGTCATCGCGGACCGGTACGTCGCGCCGGGCGACAGCGAGGTCAGCAGGGGGAAGGCGACATAATCCTTGACCACCTGGCGGCCCGCTTTGGCCAGGAACTCGTCGATGCGTTGCCGGGATTCCTGGTGGTCCATCCGCTTCTTGGCGATCTTGCCGATCTCCACATACTGCAGCCCGACACCCCATTCGAAGAGAAGCGAGAGCAGGGTGTTGTAAACCAAGTTCAAACTATTGAACCGTTTCCAACGCTGGTCGCGAGTGACGCGCAGCAAGCCATAGCCGACGTCGTCGTCCATTCCGAGGATGTTGGTGTACTTGTGGTGCACGAAGTTGTGGGTGTACCGCCAGTGCATTGACTACCCGCCCATGTCCCACTCCCACGTAGAAGAGTGCATCACGGGGTCGTTCATCCAGTCCCACGGGCCGTGCATGACGT
>JAVROZ010000246.1:0-7680 GCA_032162485.1 Mycobacterium sp. | reverse complement strand
GTGCCGGTAAGAGTGATTGGGTGAGTAGTGCGATGAAGGTCGAAGTGGATTGGGAACTCTGCGAAAGCAATGGCGTGTGCATGGGCATCGCGCCGGCAGTGTTCGACCTCGGGGACGACGACATGCTGACCGTTCTGCAGTCGGAGGTTACGCCGGAGAACGAGGAACAGATTCGCGACGCCATTCGGCAATGCCCGCGCCAGGCGATCTTTATCAGCGACTAGCGGCCTGCGCCAGGCACTGGTGTCGCATTTTTGGCGGCGATTTCCTCGCCCGGAGCACACGTTCGGCGATGTGCTGTACGGTCAGCGTTCCTTGATCGCCTGTTCGGGACAGCATTCGATGGCTTCCCGGGTGGCCGCCTCGAATTCCGTTGGCACATCCGACGTTATTGCTTCGGCGTAGCCGTCTTCGTTCAGGGTGAAGACTTCCGAGCACAGCGTCAGACACATGCCGTGACCGCGGCACCAGTCGTCGTCGACCCAAACCCTCATGCCGGCGTGAACTCCAGGTGCAACTCGGTCAGACCCCGCAGGATATAGGTCGGAACATATTGGTAGCGGCGGTCATTCGCCGGACCATGCATACTCTCGTCGACCCGGATGTCCGATGTGCGGTCGAGCAAGCGCTCCAGCGCCACCCGGGTTTCGGCGCGCGCCAGCGGCGCACCGGGACAACTGTGGATGCCCCGTCCGAATGCGATGTGCTGGCGGGCATTCTTGCGGACCGGATCAAACGTAGCCGGGTCTTCGAACCGGCGCGGGTCACGATTAGCGGCGGCCTGCACCACCATCACCGTGGTGCCCGCGGGCAGGTCGACGCCGCCGACGTCGACAGGCACCCGGTTCATCCGGAAGTCACCCTTGACCGGGCTCTCATGGCGCAGCGACTCTTCGATGAAATTGGGGATCAGGCTGCGGTCCCTGCGTAGCTGCGCCTGAATGTCCGGGCGCTCACCCAGAGTCTGCAACGCGGCTCCGAGCAGCCGCACGGTGGTCTCCTGACCCGCCGAGAAGACGTTGCTGGCGACTCGGGCCACGTCTTCAACCTCGGGAATCGAGCCGTCCGGATAGGTGGCGCCGGCCAGGCCGGTCAGCACGTCGTCGCGGGGTTCACGCCGGCGGTCCCGCACGTAATCCGAGAACAGACCGTAGAGGAATTCCAGCGGACTGTGCGCCAGCGCTTCCTTGCCGGTACCCCCGATGCCGCCACCCGAGTGCTGGCGGATGCCCTTGACGAACTTGTCGCGATCTTCGATCGGCACACCCAGCAGGTCGGCGATGACCAGCAGCGTGAAAGGGCTGGCGAAGCCCTTGATGAAGTCGCCGCGCCCGGGTTCCAGGAACGTGTCGAGCGCCTGGTCGGCGAGCGCCCACATGGCGTCCTCGTTCTCCTTGAGGCGCTTGGGGGTGATCAGCCGCATCAACAGGGAGCGGTGGTTGGTGTGAGTAGGCGGGTCCAGGGTCGGCAACTGGTCGCTGAATGGGAGCTTGTCGCGGTGTTGCTCGATCAGTTCGGTGATGTCACCGTCACCCAGACCGTCCAACGGCACCGGGAAGCCGGGAAACGGACCCGTAACCGAGATGCATGAGGACCACGTCTCGGCGTCATTCAACACGGCACAGGCCTCTTCCCAACCCGTGATCATGGTGACCCCGTAATGGTCTTCCTTGGCGACCGGGCACTGCTGGCGCATCGCCTCGTAGTAGGGGTACGGATCCTCGACGAGCCCCTTGTCACGGAAGAAATCCAATTCGGTGACGTCATTCACCATCTCTTTAGCTCCGTTCGAATCTCAGCTAGCGAGAATGCGCCTCTCACAGATGAACATTACATTTCCACAGGACATGCTGAACCGCAACGTGCGGCCCGCATGCGAGCAGCGTCAGGCGGGAAGGAGGTCGGCAGCGACCGACCGACCGGCCATCAGCCCGCTGCGGAAGGATTCGACCGGATCAATCGAGCTCACCCTCAATGCGGCAGCGGCCCGCGCCTTGGCCTTGAACATCTGGGCGGCCGTGCTCAGTTGGTGCTGCACTCGGCCGACGCTGTCGTCCAGTTCGGCCGGCCAGGTCTTGCCCCACAGCGTTACCTCGGTGACGCCGTGGTCAAGAGCCTGCAGCACCCCGGCACGTACCCGCGGGTCCGAGCCGAGCAGATCTGCCGCCGCCGCCAGTGCTTGTGGGCGCGGTCGCGTTTCCACCGACGCCAACGCGCTCTCGAGGTCAAGCGTCTTGGCGCCCAGGATGTGCAGCGGTCGATCGTCTGGGTGGTCGGTGAGCAACACGGTCACGTCCCACCCGGCCATCGCCCGATCGAAAAGCCAGCCACCGGCGAACTTCACGACGTCGACGACGTTTGAAGCAACGACGTCGAGCCGGTATCTCACGTCGGGCTCGACGCCGTCCCCGACGGGGAGAAGTCGCGCGCCAGTGCCTCCGCGTACTCCTTGAAGACCTCGGTCAGCGGGATCGAAGGATCGAGCAGCCATGTCATTTCCATTCCGTGGATAAAGGCGAGAATTTCCACTGCTTTGACGGCGGGGTCTATGTCGGGGCGATACCGGCCGGCGGCCTGACCGCGGCGGATACCCTCGGCGACGATCTCGGTCGCGTCCCGCTGCCGGCTCACCAGTCGGTCGTGCAGCGGCGTGTCGGAGGCGATATTCTCCGCCAGCAGCACAGTAAATGTGCCGACCAGTTCGGGTGCCCGGTTGAAGCGGTCAGCGACCTGCGCGATCTCGCCGAGCAGATCGCCAGACCGGTCGGAATGCGCATCGTCGTCGCGGTCACGCGCATCCAGCACCGCATGCAGCAAATGCTCCTTGGATTCGAAGTGATGCAATAGGCCCGCAGGGGTGACCCCCGCTTCGCGGGCGATCTGGGCGAGCGTCGTGTTGCGCCAACCGTTGCGTGACAGGAGCCGGTGCGCCACCACGAGAATCCGCTGTTTGCGGTCCTCGCCCTTGGCGAGAAGCGTCTCATAAGGCCGTACGTCGGGCACCGTGTTCCTTCTTCACACCGATCGGTAAACCAACCTAGTGAATACACAGTAGGTTGGTTTACCGGCCGTGGCAAGGGCCGGTTCCGGTCCGCGTCAGTTCAGTAATTCGACCAAAGTCGCGTTGGCCGTGCCGCCACCTTCGCACATGGTTTGCAGCCCATAGCGGATGCCGTAGTCACGCATGTGGTGAATCATGCGCGTCATCAGCACCGCCCCGGACGCACCCAGTGGGTGGCCCAGCGCGATGGCTCCACCCAGCGGATTCAACCGGTCCGGGTCCGCGCCGGTTTCGGCGAGCCAGGCCAGGGGAACTGGCGCGAAGGCCTCATTCACCTCGAAGACCCCTACCTCGTCAATCCGGACCCCGGACTTAGCCAGCACCTTCTCGGTGGCGGGGATCGGGCCGGTCAGCATCAAAATCGGGTCCGCTCCGGTGACGGCGCCCGCGCGATAGCGCACGATCGGCGTCAGGTTCATTTCCAGTGCCAACTCCGAGGTGGTCACCAGCAGCGCCGCCGCGCCGTCCGAGATTTGCGACGAGTTACCAGCGTGGATCACCCCGTCTTCGGTGAAGGCCGGCTTCAGTGCGGCCAGTTTCTCGGCGGTGGTCCCGCGCCGCACACCCTCGTCCTGGTGCACCAGCCCGACCTCGTCCTCGGTGAACACCGGGACGATCTGCTCGGTGAAAGCACCCCGGTCCTGGGCCGCGGCGGCCCGCTCATGGGAGAGCGCAGAGTATTCGTCGAGCCGGGTGCGGGAGAATCCCCATTTCGTGGCGATCAGCTCCGCCGACAGGCCCTGGTTGAAGGAGAAATTGTCATACCGGGCAAGGACTTTCGGCCCGTAGGGCATGCCGGTAGCCCGGGCCGCTCCGAGCGGAACGCGGCTCATGACCTCGACGCCGCCGGCTACCACCACATCCTGTTGGCCCGACATCACCGCATGTACGGCGAAGTCGAGCGCCTGCTGACTCGAGCCGCAGGCCCGGTTGACGGTGGTCCCCGGGATACTTTCCGGCCAGCCCGCCGCCAGCACGGAGTAGCGGCCGATATTGCTGGATTGATCGCCGACCTGGGACACGCAGCCCCAAATCACGTCGTCAATGATTTCCGGACTGACACCGCTGCGTTCCAACAGTTCGTTGAGGACCACCGCGGACAAGTCGGCGGCGTGCATGCCGGCCAATCCGCCGTTCCGCTTCCCCACCGCGGTGCGCACCGCCTCAGCGATGACTGTCTCACGCATTGATGTGCTCCGATCGATCCGATCTCGCTACTGCCCACGCACTGACCAGTAAACGACGACCGCCCAAACCCCGCGCAGCCGGCCTAGTAACTCCTGGGCAGTTTCAGGACATGGGAACCGAGGAAGTTGAGGATCATCTCCTGGCTGACCGGCGCGATCTTCATCAGCCGAGCTTCGCGGAAGTAACGCGCGACGTGATACTCCTCGGCATAGCCCATACCGCCGTGGGTCTGCAGCGCCCGGTCAGCAGCGGTGAACCCGGCATCGGCGCAGAGGTACTTTGCGGTATTGGCTTCGCGCCCACAGGATTTGCCGTTGTCATAGAGCCAGGTGGCCTTGCGCAGCATCAGCTCGGCGGCATCGAGTCGGGCCAACGAATCTGCCAGCGGGAACTGGATGCCCTGGTTCATTCCGATGGGCCGGCCGAAGACTTCCCGCTCGTTGCCGTATTTCACCGCTTTTTCCAGCGCCACCCGGCCGATGCCGAGCGCCTCGGCGGCGATCAGCATCCGCTCTGGATTCAGACCATCCAGGATGTACTGGAAACCCTTGCCTTCCTCGCCAATTCGGTCCTCGACGGGGACTTCCAGGTTGTCGATGAACAACTCGTTCGAGCTGACCGCGTTGCGTCCCATCTTGTTGATCGGGCGGACGTCGATCCGGCTGCGGTCGAGGTCGGTGAGGAACAGCGTCATCCCGTCGGTTTTTTTGGTGACTTCGTCGTAGCTCTGGGTGCGCGTGAGCAGCAGGATCTTGTCGGACTCCATCGCTTTGGAGATCCACACCTTGCGGCCGTTGACGATATAACGGTCGCCGTCGCGTTTGGCGAACGTGGTGATGCGGGATGTGTCGAGCCCGGCACCGGGTTCGGTCACGCCGAAACATACGTGGATCTCGCCGGTCGCCACCCGGGGCAACGTGCGCGCCTTTAGTTCCTCGGAGCCGTGCACCACCACGGGTTGCATGCCGAAGATCGTCAGGTGGATGGAGCTCGCGGCGTTCATCGCGCCGCCGGACCTGGCGACCTCCTCGAGCAACAGCGTGGCCTCGGTGATGCCCAGTCCATGGCCGCCGTACTCGGTGGGAATCGTCATCCCGAGCCAGCCACCGTCGGCTATGGCGCGGTAGAACTCCGTCGGAAACTCGTGCGCCTGGTCCTTTTCCATCCAGTAGTGATCGTCGAACTTCCGCGCTAACTCGGCAACGGACCGGCGAATCAGTTCCTGGTCTTCGGTCAGCTCGAAATTCATTCCACCGTCGGCCACAAGTGCTGCCTCCTTTCACCGCGAGCAGTCGCAGAATCGCACGATTGGGGTCCGAGCAGTGCGATTCTGTGTCTGCTCGCCGGGCGCGGCCGGCTTAATCCTTGTTGCCGCTGAGGGCTTTCGCGTTGGCCGCGAAATCCGCGAAGGACGAGCCGCCTCGGGAGTCTTTTTCGTGGCCCGCGGCCTTTATGGACACGTCGTGCCCCACGGCGGCCTTGCGCAGCGCACCGACCGTCGCCTGCTCCCGGGTGATGTGGGTGAACGGATCGAACGAGTACCAACGCATCGCGTTCTCATAGGTCATCTTGTTGATCTCGTCATCCGGCACGTTGTTCAGCGACAACACGTCCCACAGCTCTTCCGGCGCGCCCGGCCACATCGAGTCGCTGTGCGGGTAGTCGGCCTCCCAACAGATGTTGTCGATACCGATCATGTTGCGCAGCTTGACGCCCACCTTGTCGCTGATGAAGCAGGTCAGGAAGTGCTCCCGGAAGACCTCGCTGGGCAGCTTGCCTTTGAAGTCCTGGTGGGTCCAGGTCGAGTGCATCTCGTAGGTGCGGTCCGCTCGCTCCAGGAAGTAGGGGATCCAGCCGGTGCCACCCTCGGACAGGCCGATCTTGAGGTCCGGGTAATCCTTGATCGGCTTGGACCACAGCAGGTCCGCGGCCGCCTGCACGATGTTCATCGGCTGCAGCGTGATCATCACGTCCATTGGTGCGTCGGGTGCCGTGATCGCCAGCCGGCCCGAGGACCCGATGTGCACGTTCATCACGGTGTCGGTGTCGCACAACGCTTTCCACAGCGGGGTCCAGTACTCGTTGTGGAAGCTCGGGTAGCCCATCGCGGCCGGGTTCTCGGTGAAGGTCAGTGCGTGCACGCCCTTCTTGGCGACCCGCCGCACCTCCGCCGCGCACGCCTCCGCATCCCAGATCACCGGAATCGCCATCGGGATGAACCGCGCCGGGTAAGCCCCGCACCACTCCTCGATGTGCCAGTCGTTGTATGCCTGCACCAGCGCCACCGAAAAGTCGTGGTCGTCGGTGGCGAACAGGCGCCCGGCAAAGCCCGGGAAGGACGGGAAGCAGATCGAGGCCAGGATGCCGCCGGCATTCATGTCCTTCACCCGCTCGTCGACGTTGTAGCAACCCGGCCGGATCTCGTCGAGCCCCGTCGGCTCGATGCCGTACTCCTCCTTGGGTCGGCCGGCGACCGCGTTGAGCGCCACGTTCGGAATCACCGTGTCGCGGAACTTCCACATGTCCGAGCCGTCGGCGTTGTGCACCAGGCGCGGCGCGTCGTCGATGTACTTTTTAGCCAGATGGTTCTTGAACATGTTCGGCGGCTCGACGGTGTGGTCGTCGACGCTGATCAGGATCATGTCCTCTTTGTTCATGGCCGTTCCTCTCGGTTGAATCCATCGAGTATCGGACGCGCGGCCCCGCGCGAGCATCGGATGAGCCGCCACATGCGCCAAGCTCTCTCTAGTTGAAAACTATCTTCTCGTGAAGTGAGAATCAACATCCAGCATAGGCGTCCGAGGCCGACGAGACGTTCCGCCCGCAGCACGACTAGGCGATTTGCCCACTTCAGCGCGACAACAAACGAGCCGGGCTAGTTCCCCGACAGGCAGTCCGCCGGATCCGCACGCGTCAGGATTGACCAGCCGAGCGATTCATGCAAGTCTGTTAGTTAGAAATGAGAATCCAATTCTCTTTGCCCGAGAGGATGCCCGCGCAATGCGCCTGCCGCCCCTGCCCGCCGACCAATGGGACGACGCCGTCCACGAGGCGCTGGCCGGCATGTTGCCCCCGGAGCGCCGCAACCCACAGGACGCCTCCAACGTGCTGGCAACGATGGTCAACCACCCAGCCTTGACGAAGGCCTTCCTCCGGTTCAACGTCCACCTCTTGTTCTCATCCACGCTGCCGCCGCGCATCCGCGAACTGGCCATCCTGCGCGTCGCTCATCGCCGCGAGTGCGCCTACGAGTGGACGCACCACGTGGATCTGGCCAAACGAGAGGGCGTGACCGACGACGAGATCGACGCGACGCGTCGGCCCGAAGTCACTGGCGGCCACCTTGACGAATTCGAGCGTGCGGTACTCGCCGGAGTCGACGAGCTTGACGAGCAATCTCAGTTGTCCGACGAAACTTGGGCCATGCTGGG